>NZ_CAWPQZ010000039.1:0-33651 GCF_963889785.1 Vibrio sp. S12_S33
CACACTGGAAGGGATGAACAACAAGATAAAGCTAATCAAGCGAATGGGTTATGGGTATCGAGATACAGACTACTTCTTCTTGAAGATAAAAGCGGCTTTCCCCGGAAAGCCGCGATGAACCTTTTTTATGTCTGTAACTCACTTTCATTACGTAATAAAAAAACCAGCAACAGAGTGCTGGTCTATTTAATACATTAATAAGACAGAAAATAAATCGTTACTTATGCTTGTCCTGGACGTATTTACGGCTTACATCAACAACGGCAACATCTTTAAAGAAGCTGCGCCCCAATAACAATGGAAATGTTAAGTGAGTGCGGTCAGCCAACGTAAATTCCGTTCTCTCTTTAAGATCACCGATTTCTATCCATGCTACAACTACGGCACGCTGTTGTGTACCTTCAGCACTAGATTGACGAATATTCACCCAACGCTCAACTGGTAAGCTGATCTCGCCACTTTTAACATTATCATGCTCAATTCTGAACTTAACCCAATCTTTCCCGTTGCGCTCAAAGTTAACAATATCAACCGCACTTATTGAAGAAGTCGTCGCCCCTGTATCAACACGCGCTCTGAAACTTTCGTTTAAACCGGGGACATACACCCACTCTTTTTCACCCAGAATCAACTTGCCATCTGACGTTTTTTTCGCCTTGAGGACAATCGCTGGTTTTTCGACCGGCTTTTCAGCCGATTTCGTTTGTTGTTCAGTTTCTGGTTTGGGTTGTTCAACTTTAGGTTTTTGCTCCGGTTCAACGGGTATTTGGCTAGTAGTACTACACGCCATTAAACTGCCACTGAGCATTAAAGGAACAATAACTTTCCATTGCTGTTTCATTCATTCACCTAATCAAACTGATAAAAATTTAAGAGATGTTTACTATCGCTTCTGCTACATAAGGAATGTGTTTTTCAGATAGACCTGCAATGTTAATTCGGCCATCCCCCACCCCATAAATACCATATTGCTCACGTAGCTGAGTCATCTGGTCTACAGTAAAGCCTAGCACAGTAAACATGCCTTTGTGACTTTCGATAAAGTCGAATTGTGAAGTATTATGTTGATTTCTCAATTGATTACACAAGGTTTTACGCAGGTTTAACAAACGCTGCTGCATTTCACTTAACTCTTGCTTCCAAATTGCAGTTAACTCTTGATTTTGCAAAATCGTTTTCACCAATGCTGCGCCATGGTCTGGTGGCATGGTGTACGTGGAACGCGCTAGCGTCAGAAGTTTGCCTTTTGCATTCGCCACATCTTGCGCATTATTACCCACAACAATGGCAGCTCCCGTCCGTTCACGATACAAGCCAAAGTTTTTCGAACATGAAGTAGTAATCAACATTTCTTCTATGTTATCAGCCATATAGCGAAGACCTTGAGCGTCTTCTTCTAAGCCATCGCCAAAACCTTGGTACGCAATATCAACAAACGGAATAAAGCCGTTCTTTTGCGCAAGCTTGGTAATTTCTTGCCATGCAGCAAAATCGATATCAGCACCTGTGGGGTTATGGCAACAACCATGTAAAAGCACCACATCTTTTGGTCCTGCTTGTGCTAAATCTTCAAGCATACGTGCGGTATCTACTTGTTTAGTATCACGGCTGAAATAAGCATAGTATCTCACTTTCAGGCCAGCGGCTTCCATTACAGGTTTGTGGTTCACATAGCTAGGATCGGTGATCCATATTGTAGTTTCAGGCTGAGCAATACGCATGAGATCGCCAAGCATTCTCAGCGCACCGCTGGCTCCAGGAGTTTGAATTGCAGCTACGCGATCCATCGCCGATGTTCCTGAAAGCAGCAAATTAACCATGCTTTGGTTAAATTCTTCGCAGCCAGCAAGTCCAACATAAGCTTTAGTGGTTTGCGTAGCGACAATAATGTCTTGCGCTTTAGCGATTGAGCGCATGATTGGCGTTTCACCTTGGCTATTGCGGTAAACGCCAATGCCTAGGTCAACCTTTTCAGCGCGAGGATCGTTACGATATGCAACGGATAATGAAAGTATTGGATCAAGTGTTGGTATTGGTAAGTGTGAAAACATGAAAGTCACAACCCTTTGAAATTCAAGTAATGACCTTCACGTTAACACTAGATACAGAATTTTTACAGTCTAAATTGGTGGATTATTTGATTGGAACTACCACGCCATTCCAAGCTAGGGTCGGCTTTATCTTGTTCAAATTTACCATCGACTAATACATCAATATATTCAATAACTTGTTGCTGTTCATTACTGAGTTCATTTAACGTGTAGCCGGTCCATAGCCAGATATCTTTACCCTGACATTCAGCTTTAACTCGCTTAACCAAGTGTAAGATGGAAGCGACATTTTGTGGATGCAGTGGGTCTCCGCCAGACAATGACAACCCGCGACGTTTAATGCGAGTATCGTTGAGATCAGCAATGATTTGATCTTCTAATGCCGCACAATAAGCATGACCAGATCGCAAAGACCACGTTCCTTGGTTATAACACCCCTTACATTGATGTTCACACCCAGAGACAAACAGCGTGCAGCGTGTCCCTGGGCCATTGACTACGTCAATCGGGTGATATTGATGATAATGCATTGAAATCTCACTGACCCAGTATTACAGATGCTTCACGCGTCGTTTAACTTCTTCTTGCTTACCGAAGTTAAATGGGCGTGCATCTGGACTACCCAAGTAACCGCACACTCGACGAGTCACCGATACTTTAGAGGAATCATGGTTACCACATTTAGGGCAAGTGAAACCTTTGCTTGTACATTCAAACTCACCGGTATAACCACATTCATAGCATTCATCGATAGGCGTATTTGTACCGTAATAAGGCACGCGGCTATAGCTGTAATCCCACACATTTTCCAACGCTTCCACGTTTCTCTGCATGTTTGGAAACTCGCCATAACAGATAAATCCACCATTAGAAATGTCTGGGTAAGGCATCTCAAAGTCAATTTTATCGTACGGGTTTACTTTCTTCTGAACATCTAAGTGGAAGCTGTTGGTGTAATAGCCTTTGTCTGTGACCCCTTCAATAACACCAAACTCTTTAGCATCAATACGGCAGAAACGGCTACAAAGGTTTTCACTAGGCGTGCCATACAAGCTAAATGCATAACCGGTTTCTTCAGTCCACAACTCTACGGCATCTTTTAAGTGTTTAATGATATTTAACGCCTGCTCGCGCAATTCACTATCGTCATACACATGCTTCTGCTGACCAAACAATGCGGTGATAGTTTCATGAACACCGATATAACCTAGCGAAATTGAAGCGCGACCATTTTTGAAAATATCCGCAATAGAATCATCAGCTTTCAAGCGCACACCACACGCCCCTTCCATATACAGGATTGGCGCAACTCGTGCTTTCACTTTTTCAAGACGGCTAATGCGTGTTTCAAGTGCACGACGAGCAAGTTTTAGCTTTTCATCCAACAGTGCGTAGAATTTGGTCACATCGCCACCCGCTTTTAGCGCGATACGTGGTAAGTTCATGCTAACTACGCCTAAGTTGTTACGCCCTTCGTGGAGTAACTCACCATTTTCTTTGTAAGTATTCAAGAAACTGCGACAACCCATTGGGGTTTTGAATGAACCTGTCACTTCAACCACTTTATCGTAGTTTAAAATATCTGGGTACATACGCTTAGTCGCGCACTCTAGAGCTAATTGTTTGATGTCGTAATTTGGATCTTCCGCTTTGTGGTTTAAGCCGTCTTTGATAGCAAAGACCAATTTAGGGAACACTGCGGTTTTGCGATTTTTGCCTAAACCCGCAATACGATTTTTTAGAATCGATTGCTGGATCAGTTTTGATGCCCAGCTCGTCCCTAAACCAAAACCGAAAGTAACAAACGGTGTTTGCCCGTTCGCGGTATGTAGTGTATTAACTTCGTACTCAAGGGATTGGAACGCGTCGTAACACTCTTTTTCAGTACGTGAAATAGCAAAATCTTCAGGATTATGGATGTCCCACTCTTTGGCGATTTCTAAATGTTTTTCGTAACTGGTGATCACATACGGTTCAAGCACTTCATCAATACGGTTGATGGTCGTGCCACCATAAATGTGACTCGCCACTTGAGCAATAATTTGCGCAGTCACCGCCGTTGCCGTCGAAATCGATTTTGGGGTGTCAATTTCTGCATTACCCATTTTAAAGCCGTGGGTTAGCATCCCTTTTAAATCGATCAGCATGCAGTTGAACATCGGGAAAAACGGAGCATAGTCAAGGTCGTGATAATGAATATCACCTTCGTCATGAGCCTGCACAATATCGCGAGGTAAAATGCGCGTTTTTGCATAGTGCTTAGCCACAATACCCGCTAATAAATCACGTTGTGTAGGGATCACTTTACCGTCTTTGTTGGCATTCTCATTGAGTAAATCTGCGTTGCTTTCTTCAATTAAGCCTTCAATTTCTTGTGTTAAAGCACTCTGTTTTTCACGTGCGATATCACGGTCATGGCGGTATTCAATGTATGAACGAGCTAATGCTTTATAAGGACCTTGCATTAGCTCGTTCTCTACCAGAGTTTGAATTTCAGCGATATGGACTTCATCGTAATCTTTCAGCTTTATTTCAACCGCTAGAGCAACATTTAACGCATAAATAGCGATCTCTTGGTCGACATGCTCAGCAGCACTTTCAACAGCAGATTGAATGCGATCACGGTTGAACGGGACTCTCGATCCGTCACGTTTGATTACGATAGGTTTCACCATTTCTCCTTACCCCTAGCATACCCACAGACTTATCCACAAATACACTATATAGAGCTGTTTATTATCCGACTGACACAATATGTTGTGGTGTATTTAACGAGAACGACTACTCCAGCGTATTGATTTAGATCAACAAATAACGATCATCGTACAAGATCAATTCAATCTTAGAGTGTTACTTCTCACTTAGAAAAGAAACGATGAAAATTGCAATTTTGGGTGATTTTTTTCTTGAATTTTCACAAAACCTGCTAGGCTAAAGGCTTAGATGAGGCAGGCAAAATATTCGTATGAAAAAATCAAAAATTCGACGTGTTTTAACGGCAGGAATACTTTTTACGATCTCTTTTTGTGGATGGGCACAAAATCTTAAATTAGCGACATGGAATATAGAGTGGTTGTCGCTGACACCGTCGGCAAAAATTATCGAGTCACAACGAACTGAGCAAGATTTATCGGCTCTAAACCACCATTTTCAACATGTTGCACCCGATGTGCTGGCATTTCAGGAAGTCGATAGCCAAGAAGCAATACAGCGCGTGGTAGGGATGGAATATGATGTGCTTATCTCTGATCGCTCAAGCAAAGACAACCGCCATTATCAGTTTAACGACCAAAATCAATACACAGGCTTTGCTATACGCCAAAGCATTCCTTTTTCTGATCCTGACGATCTCAACCTCACGCCAAACAACAAGCATAAACTTCGCTTTGCGAGCTATGTGGTTCTTTATCCAAACACTCCACAACAAATTCATTTGTTATCGGTACACCTCAAAGCAGGTTGTAGCGGAAAATACCGAGCGAACTCAGCCAACTGCACAACCTTGAAAGCACAAGGGTTGATGCTCAATCAATGGCTATTAGAAAAAGATCGGTTGAATCAAGCCTATGTCATCCTCGGCGATTTCAATCACAACTTGGCCTACTCCAATGACTGGTTATGGCTGGTAATAACAGAGGGAACAGCTCAATCCCCACTACTGGCTAGTCAACATACAGCCGCGATTTGTAAGGTACGCTCTAACAAAAACCTACAACAAACTCATCAGTTTCGTTCTCTGATTGATCATGTGATTGTCAGTCGCCCATTAGGAACATCACAAACCCAACAGATCACCTACCCAAGTGAGCAAGTTCTCAAATACCGCTTGAGTGACCACTGTCCAATAACCAGTGTGATCGATTATTAAACTAAAAAGGCCGCCTCATTATTAAATAAGGCGGCCAACGACTAGATTGCGCATTTCATGCTAATGGTGGCAAAAACGTTTCTTCATCACCACATAGTACAGAACAGGAATCACCAGCAAGGTCAGTACCGTCGATACAAATATGCCAAAGATAAGACTGATAGCTAGCCCATTAAAAATGGGATCGTCGAGAATGAATACCGCACCGATCATTGCCGCTAGCGCTGTCAACATAATCGGCTTTGCTCGCACCGCGGCCGATTGAATTACCGCTTCCGAAAATTCCATTCCGGCTTCAACCTGTTGGTTGATAAAATCCACCAGCAAAATCGAATTGCGCACGATGATCCCCGCCAGTGCTATCATCCCAATCATGGACGTGGCGGTAAACTGAGCGCCTAAAATGGCATGCCCTGGCATCACACCAATGATAGTGAGTGGAATTGGAGCCATAATAATCAAAGGCACAAGATAAGATTTAAATTGAGCAACCACCAATAAGTAGATCAAAATCATTCCCACGCCGTAGGCAATACCCATATCGCGGAAGGTTTCATAAGTGATGGTCCATTCACCATCCCAGAATATTTCCACACCATTTAAACCCGTGGGTTGATGAATATAGTACTGCTCAACCGGTAGCCCCAACTCATCCATATTAAGTACCATTTCAAACATGCCATATAGTGGACTGTCAATTTCACCAGTCATATCAGCAACAACCATCACCATCGGTAGCAGGTTTTTATGCACAATATAGTCATCCATTTGCGTTTGACGCACTTCTACCAGATCCGATAATGGGTACGCACTGCCCGTCAAACTCCCCACTTTCATATTCAGCACTTGCTCTAAGCGAACTTTTGCCGTTTCAGTCGCTTGAATTTGAACGGGAATCGGATATTTACTGTGCTCACTGTGCAAATAAGTGACAGGCTTTCCACCCACAGCTGTTGCCAATGCATCAACAATCGACGCATAAGGTACTTGGTAGTGAGAAGCTTTGCTGCGATCAATCACCACTTGCCATTTTTGATGAATTTCAGGCAAGTACATATCGACATCAACAATATCTGGTGTTGAACGGAAAATATCTCTTAATTGTCGCGCAGCTTGTGCTCTGATTTCAGGTGTTGGGCCATATACTTCCGCTAAGATAGGCGACCAAACGGGTGGCCCGGGTGGTACTTCGACGACCTTTACCTTACCGCCAAATCGCTGAGCAACCTCATTAAGTAATGGGCGAACTTCACTTGCAATGCTGTGACTGTCTTTATCTCGCTCTTTACGCCCAAGTAAGTTAACTTGAATATCCCCTTGGTTGGCTTGGTTACGCATAAAATAGTGACGTACAAGACCATTAAAGTTAATCGGAGCCGCCGTACCTGCATAAATTTGGTAGCCACTCACTTCTGGAACATTATTAAGCACCGCACCTAATTCGAACAACACACGTTGCGTTTTTTCAAGTGATGCACCTTCTGGCATATCAAGTACAACTTGGAACTCAGATTTATTATCAAAAGGCAGCATTTTTAATATGACGGCTTTCGTCACCGGTAACAAGATAGACCCAGTGATAAGGGCAAACACCCCCAACAGCAACAACCAACGATTACGCCTCTGTGACGATGAGGTTACAAAGGGGGTCATGATGCGATGGAAAATACCGCTCGCGGCTTTGCCTTCTGGATGATGTGGCGCTGATTTAAGAAATTTCCCTGCAAGCCATGGTGAAAGCACAAACGCCACCGCCAGAGAGATCAACATCCCCATCGATGCATTGATCGGAATTGGGCTCATATACGGTCCCATTAGCCCCGAAACAAAAGCCATCGGCAATAGAGCGGCAATCACTGTTAGCGTCGCTAAAATCGTCGGTCCACCGACTTCATCAACAGCAACCGGGATAAGCTCCGACAATTTATTTTTGCCCAGCGCCATATGTCGATGGATGTTTTCAACCACGACAATAGCATCGTCAACCAAAATGCCGATCGAAAAAATCAACGCAAAAAGTGAAACGCGATTGAGGGTAAAGCCCCACGCCCACGAGGCAAAAAGTGTGATCATCAATGTAACAATAATTGCAATACCAACCACTATCGCTTCACGCCAGCCCATCGCAAGCACAACTAAAATCACAACCGCAGTGGTAGCAAAAATTAATTTGGCTATTAAGGTATTACTTTTGTCAGCAGCAGTCTGGCCATAGTCACGGGTAATTTCAACGCTGATGCCTTTGGGTATCAATTGATTCTCCAATTCAACAACACGCGCCTCAACAACTTGAGCGACTCGCACCGCATTTTCGCCCCCTTTTTTAGCAATGGCTAGTGTAACCGCAGGATAGATGCCTTGCTTATCACTGGTCCAAACATGTTGTGTTGGGGTATCAACGCCTAAGTTCACTGTAGCGACATCAGACAAATAGACTGGCGTATTGTTATGTAGCCCAACAACCAGTTGTTTTACTTCTTCTACTCGAGTTAAAAACTGACCTACCTGAATCGGAAACTGCTGATTGTCATGTGTCAACTTCAGCATAGTTGAACTGGCATTCGCCGCCGGTAAATGCTGATTAAGTTGATCTAACGTGATACCAAAGCTATTCATTTTGACGGGATCTAATCGAACATCGACAATCGTAGGTTGGCGTCCAACAGTGTAGATATCACGTGTGCCATCAATCCGCTTAAGCTCCGTTTCTAAACCATGAGCTACTTGCGTTAGTTGTTGACTATCATAAAGCCCTAACTTGTCTGATAAGGTGATGCTGACAATCGGCACATCTTCAATACCTTTGGGTTTAATGATTGGTTCACCGACGCCGACACCGGCTGGCATCCAATCTTTATTTGAATAGAGCTTATTATAAATACGCACTACAGCTTCGTTGCGTGGTACTCCAACCTCAAAGATGGCCACAATCATTGCGCCATCAGGTTGAGAAAAAGAATAGATCTTATCAATTCCTTGAATTTCAGAAATGATCTGTTCAGCAGGATTGGTGACTAAACTTTCAACTTCCGCAGGTGAAGCGCCGGGGAAAGGGATATAAACATCGGCAAAGGTGACGTCTATTTGCGGCTCTTCCTCTTTAGGGGTCACCATCACAGCGAATACACCCATCAGCAACCCAACCAAAGCTAACAAAGGGGTCATTGCTGAATTCTGGAATGCTTTTGCTATTCGACCTGAAATGCCTAAACGATTATCCATATCACTCACCCACTTGTGTAAATGCACGACTTACAACCGTGTCACCTTGTTCCAAGCCAGACAACACTTCGACATATTCACCATAGGTTTGTCCTAAACGTACAGGGTTCAAAATACGTTGTTCATCCACCATGCGATACACCGCACTAAGTTCAGCTCGGCGCAAAACTGCCGAATTTGGCACAAGCATGACATCACGTTGACCATAGTTAAATTCAGTTTTGACCCACATTCCAGGCATAAGAGTTTCAGCAGAGTTGAATTGCCCTGTTTGTGGTAAATCTAAGCGAATTTTGAAGGTGTGAGATTGAGGGTCTGCATAGCTAAACAGGCTAAATTCTGTTGGTGTGATTTTTTCGCCACTAGGCGCGATGACTTGAAATTGGTCAATGGTCGTCACATTAGGTTGATAACGTTGTGGGATCTCGGTTTCTACTCGCAATTTATCTAATGAAAAACCGCTAATCAGTGCCATTCCTGGCGAAACCGTTTCGCCTAACTCAACATGACGTTGAGTCACAACACCGTCATAAGGTGCCGTAATATTGGTGTAGCCTAGTGATTCTTTCGCTTGTGATACGGCAGCTTTTGCCGCTTTCACAGCAGCAGCGCTGCTGCGCGCTTTCGCTTCAGCACCATCCATTTGGTCTTGAGAGATCGCGCCTTTAGGAAAGAGTAAACGATAACGTTTAACCTGAGCTTGGGCTTCTCGGTTTTGTGCTTCAGCGCTGGCTAATTGAGCTTGAGATGCGTCTAAAGATGCCGATTGCTGAACCGCACTGATTTCAAGCAGAACCTCACCGCTTTTAACATAGTCGTTTACGTCAACATATAGATCAACAACACGGCCAGACGTTTGTGCTGCCACCGTCCCCTTATTCACAGGCTGAACAACACCGTCAAGTTCAACTCGTTGCGGTAGTCGTTCACTTTTTACTGTGTATAAAGCACTGGCATAGGCGCTGATCCCGTAACTACTACTGACCAAGGCAATTAATACACTCCAAGATAGCCTTTTCATCTTTATCCCTCACTTATCATTACGATTTCATCTGCCTATACCAGTTTAGATACACTAAGCAGTTTGTGTTTGACGTTTTTTACTATTATTAATACAGATCAATAAATTAGTAGCGCCTAGTCCAACCATCATCGAAGCGAAGAAAATCCAAACGCCGCTATTTCCTAATGCTAAACTTGACAGCGCTGGTCCCGGACAAATACCAGCCAATCCCCAACCAATACCAAAGATTGCCGCGCCGGAAACTAACTTTGCATCGATATTACGGTTATTCGATAAACAGAATTGTTCAGCATTGACTGGTTTCTGTCTTGGTTTAATAACCAATAAGTACATTGGCATAAAAACCGCAAGCGCTCCGCCCATAACAAACATTAAGCTTGGATCCCATGCGCCAGTGATATCTAGAAAACCGACGACTTTTGCTGGGTCTGCCATGCCAGATAACACCATACCTAAACCAAATAACAGGCCTGCCACTAAAGACGTCAATCGAAACAACAGATTGTTCATTTTTACACTCACTTAACTAAGATGAAGACGCACAAACACAGTCATGGCTGCAACCACCATGAAAACACAAGTAGCAACAATAGAGCGAGGAGATAAGCGGCCGATACCACAAATCCCATGTCCACTTGTGCAACCGTTCCCTAAGCGTGTACCAATACCAACCAGTAACCCTGCTAATACCAGCATGCCACTACCAATCGTAAAGGTTGGCGGTACTTCTGCACTGAAGAAAAGCACACCCAACACACCACCAGAAACCATGCCAAGCGCAAACAATAAACGCCATGCAAAGTCACGCGTTTGGGGCGTCATTAACCCAGTTAAAACACCACTAATCCCTGCTATCTTGCCATTAAATAGCAACATTAATGTGGCTGATATCCCTAGTAAAACACCACCAAACAACGATTCCCAAGGAATGGTAAAAGCCATTATTTTTCCTCTATTCTCACTAATTACAAAATACGGTTTGTAAGCTTTGGATAAGCTGAGCAATGCGCGAATCAGACAACGAATAGAACACCTGTTGTGACTCTTTTCTTGCTTGAATAATGCCGTGCTTACGCATTACGGTTAGATGCTGAGAAAACGCCGACTGGCTCAACGTCGAACTTTGTTGCAGTTGCCCAACCCCTACCTCACCATTTATTAACTGGCAAAGCACCATCAAGCGTTCTGGGTGAGCTAGCGTTTTTAGCAACTCAGACACTTCGATAGCATTGGTTTTCATTTGCTCAATATTGATCGATGTAGCATCCATCATTATTCCTCCGCGACACATTTAAATTAGATAATACTAATAAATGTAATTTAGTCAATCCTTATTTAGTTAATGCGAATTTAGATAAATAAACATTAGACTTTTCTAATTTACAGGATTATAGTGATTTCAATTTCCAACGGAGGGTAACAATATGACTATTGAAAATGGCGTACGAGTATTGGCGGGCAGTATGATATTGCTTTCGGTAATTCTCACGATGTTTGTACATCCCAACTTTGTTTGGTTAACCGTATTTGTAGGTGTAAACCTTATCCAAAGCGCTTTTACAGGGATTTGTCCTGCTGTATTTTTCTTGAAGAAGCTTGGCCTAAGTTAAAGGGGTTATATCCCTAAGCCAAGCTTTTGATTAATTTTTTTGGAGTGAGTTATGACTAAAATTGTGATTATTGGTGGTGTTGCTGGTGGCGCATCAGTAACTGCCCGTGCCCGTCGTCTAAGTCAAGATGCTGAAATCATCATGTTCGAGCGCGGCCCTTATGTATCCTTAGTGAAATAGATAATTGACTACATTTTTTAATTTTTCCTTTTTAATTTATCTATATCATTGATTTTATGGAGATCAGCATGACCAAAATCGTAATTATTGGCGGTGTTGCAGGTGGCGCATCAGCAGCAGCTCGTGCAAGACGTCTTAGTGAAGATGCACAGATTATTATGTTTGAAAGAGGTCCCTTCGTTTCGTTCGCTAATTGCGGGTTGCCGTACCATATCGGTGGAGACATCAAAGAACGCGGTAATCTTCTACTTCAAACGCCGGAAAGTTTCCTTGCACGTTTTAATGTAGACGTACGTGTGATGAATGAAGTACTTCGTATCAACCGCGATAAGAAAACCATTACGGTTCGTAATCTGTTAGACCAAAGTGAATACACTGAAAGCTACGATTTCCTACTTCTAAGCCCTGGTGCAGGCCCAGTTGTTCCGCCGATCCCAGGTTTAGATAACCCATTGACGCATTCACTGCGCAATATCCCTGATATGGATAAAATTATCCAAACCATTAATACCAACCAAGTTGACCACGCAACGGTTGTGGGTGGTGGTTTTATCGGTTTGGAGATGATGGAAGCGTTCCACCAACTTGGCATTAAAACAACCTTGCTAGAAATGGCAGACCAAGTGATGACGCCAGTAGACCGTGAAATGGCTGGTTTTGCTCACGCAGAAATTCGCGCAAAAGGCATTGATTTACGCCTATCTACAGCACTGAAGTCAGTAGAATTTAAGCCAACAACATCATTAGCAAGCATGGATTCTGGCCAGAAAGAACACCAACATATTAATGGCGAACTTGAGTTGACGCTAAGCGATGGTGATACACTCACTACTGATATCCTAATCATGGCGATTGGTGTACGCCCTGAGACTAAATTAGCTTCAGAAGCTGGTCTGCAAATTGGTGAGCTTGGTGGTATTTATACTAACGAATACCTGCAAACCAGCGATCCATCTATCTACGCGGTCGGTGATGCTATCGAAGAGAAAGACTTCGTCACTGGCAAACAAACTATGGTTCCGCTAGCAGGACCAGCTAACCGTCAAGGTCGTATGGCCGCAGATAACATGCTTGGCCGCAGCGAAACTTACCAAGGAACTCAAGGTACTGCTATTTGTAAGATCTTTGACCTAGCGGTCGCTTCAACAGGTAAGAACGAGAAGCAGCTAAAACGCGAAGGCGTTGAGTACGAAAAAGTGTACGTACACACCGCCAGCCATGCGAGCTACTATCCGGGCGCTGAAGTGGTGTCGTTCAAAATGCTGTTCGATCCAAAATCAGGCAAAATCTTCGGTGCGCAAGCAGTGGGCAAAGACGGCATCGACAAGCGTATCGACGTGATGGCGGTAGCTCAACGTGCAGGCATGACAGTAGAACAGCTACAACACCTAGAGCTGACTTACGCGCCACCATACGGCAGTGCGAAAGACGTAATTAACCAAGCGGCATTCGTAGCGAACAACCTAATCAAAGGTGATTCAACAGCAATTCACTTTGATGAGATTGATAACCTAACCGAAGACCAACTGTTGTTAGACGTTCGTAACCCAGGTGAGCTACAAAATGGTTACCTACCAGGTGCAGTTAACATTCCTGTTGACCAACTTCGTCAACGTATGGACGAGCTACCAAAAGACAAAGAGATTGTTATCTACTGCCAGGTAGGTCTGCGCGGAAACGTGGCATACCGTCAGTTAGTGAACAACGGCTATAAAGCACGCAACCTACTTGGTGGTTACCGTACTTACCTGTTTGCTAAGATGTAGTGAGTATTCGATAATTTGGAATAGCTAGCAACTTTGTGCTGGCTATTTTAATTGATGTGACTTGTAACTGAAGCTGATTAACCCTAGAAAGCCGTATTGCCACAACTAGGGATTTTTACTGACGATTATTTTTGTCCATTCAATTATTAGTCTAAAAACCACTTCCGACATTGAAGTAAATAGCATCTTCATCTTTACTTCTCGCGTAATCCATACCTATATGTAGACCATATCGTCGAGCAATTTGGTAACGGAAGCCCACTCCTCCGGCCTGTACAGAGTCACTGGTAGCATCATCATGCTCATTGATCGCTTTTCCAATACCGTAAAATGCAGAAACCTTCCAGCGATTATCAATGCTGTAGGTAATTTGGCTCTGCACGGTGCTAATTTCGTCACCTTGATAGCGAAAAGAAGAGACACCACGTAACTTAACATAAGGTTTTGACGTTGGGGTTACTTGCGTATCTTTTTCTTTAAAGTATTGGTAGTTTCCCGCCAAACCTAAGGTCCACTTGGACGCTAATGGAATAAAGCCTTGTCCATCAAAGTTGAAATGATCGTAATTATAATCGCTCCCCAACGCCTCGTCATAAAACATATAGTCAGCACTTAATTGAAAGCCTTTAGTTGGGTAGAACAAGTTATCACGCGTATCGTAATCGGCCAGTATTCCTAATCCTGACGAAACGGCTTCTTCACCAAGCATATACTGCATTATGTTGGACGCGAACTCGTTATCTGACTCGACGCTAGATATCGCAGCAACCTGTTTAATGCCCAGCATCAATGGTGTATTCGCAACACGAAACTGCACTTGTTGCATTAAAGCTGCTACCTTTGTTTTAGTCCCAAAAGAAAGCGTCTTATCTATAGGACCTATGGTAAATCCAGGAAATCCAGGAAATGCGGGGATTTCAATTTCAGGCGTCGAAATGTTTTTATAAATATCGATATTTGCCACCCCAAGGCCACCACCACCGGTATAGCGAATAGAATCACCTTTCCAAGAACGACGGTGCCCACCAAAAGCAAACCAAGTGCCATTTTCCGTACCTAGCGCCCCGACGACACTCATCGCCGCAGGGACAAGCTGTGCACCACCATCAATCGCGGATAATGAAGCTACCTTACGTTGCTGCTTTTCTTCTTCGGTTTCATGAAGAAACAGCCCCACAATACCACCGCCATAACCGACTGCAGGTTCAGTAATAATAATTGGAACAGGTAAAAATCCGACTGCTTTTTCGGCCATGTACTCACCCATGTCAAAACGCTGATCTACAGGATCCGTAAAAGAAATATCACTAGCATAGGACGCAAAAGAACTTAACATGGTAAGAAAAGCGATCGATTTTATTTTCACAGTCATCTCTCTAAAAAAGAGCCGGATGATTAATCCGGCTAAATATTGCGTCCATGCAGGACATAAATATGTAAAACACTATGCTGCAGTAATTATTGACAGCAGAGTTATATTAAGCATAAAGAGAGAGAAGTGATAATCGGTTATGTAGGACCAAGCCCATCACCGTTGCGCCGCTCTATGAAATATTAATTTTCTTAACATAGTCGTCTAGCACTTTAACAATCGATTTTTTGACTTCTTTTACTTGCTTGGAATGTTGCGACCACAGCGCAACACCAAACTTAAAGCCTTCTTTCATTTGGGATATTTGTAGCACTTCAATCTTATCAATTGAATACTCTGATTCTTCCAGCATTTTAGGCAACAGCGACCATCCTAAATCTTCACCTACAAACTTTATGGCCAGAGCAAGCTGATCGATTACTTCATGTTCTGAGCTCAGAACAACTTTCTCGTCGATCCCCTCTTCAAAAAAGGTTCTTAAAACGAATTGGCGCGCACTGGACAATTCAGAGAGCGCTTTGTCGGGAGACAAGTGAGAAAAACGACCACCTTTTTTTACGAAGGGGAGAAATTCGACATGTCCTACATATACTCCATCAACACTGTGCATGGCAGTACTATCATGAGAATTGACGATACCAAAGTGGATATCACCAGACTCCATTCCTTGCTTGATTTCCGCTTTTCCTCTAACAAGGAAGTTAACTTTCATTAGTGGGAAATCTTTTGCTAGCTGTATTCTGATATCCGTCAGAACGCGATGAGGGACAAAACTCGGATAGGCAATAGTAATATTTTCTAAACCACCATATGAGAGACTTAATGCAACTTTGTCCAGTGTACGAGCACGCTCAATGGTTTGTTTAGCGTAATGGTATAACAATTCACCATCTTCAGTTGGTACCACTGAACGCCCTATACGATCAAATAATGTCACCGCTAGCTGGTCTTCGAGGTTCGTTACCACTTGTCCAATTGTCGTGCGATGTTTATTGAGTTTAACGGCTGCTTTGCTGAACGAAAGTTCATCATATACCGCAACAAAAGCGAGGAGTTGTTCTAGACTAAAATTCATAGCAATTATTACCGAGCGAGTTAGGATCAACATCAATTGTTCAGTATTAATATTCAATACTTTAGTAGAAGAATCGCTCATATGCACGTTGACGTCCAGTAAAACTAAACATGCCCGCTAATATTAGCGGGCATGTTTAGTTTTACTGGACGTCAGTATAGGTTAATCACATAACCAGAACACCCTGCGACTTCATAGCTTGAAGCAAAATCAACCTAGATAACACCTTGTTCAGCGATTGGTGTTTGTAACGAAACCATCTCTTGAGCAAGCTGTGGTATGGCCTTCTTAAAATGGGACATCTTGCGTCCAAGGTGTTAAGCCTTGAGCTTTAAGGTAACCGTATTGGTAAAGTGAGTTCATGTAATTGTGGTCAAACATTTTCTTAGTTGTTTTGGTCGCAGAAACGTCATCAGCGATGTAAGTAAACTGGAGCTCGAAACCTTGTATTTCGCTGTAATACATCATGCGATATAAATCACCCCGACTTTGTAAGGTAGTCATTGATTTAAGAGTTCGACTGAGCAAGTTGACACCTTTATCTTCAACAGTCTCATACGGCATTTTGAACATGCCATTTCTTACTACATGAACCTGAGGCTTCTTCTTTAGACCTAATGCTTGATTAACTTTCTTAAAATCGATATCTACAGCTTGGAGGAACATTTGAGCCGATAGTCCTCCGTCCACATGCAATTCTTCTAATTTTTGGCCTTTGTAATTGACATCAATAAACTGCGGTGGAAATACACCAGGAATAGACGAACTCGCCGCAAGTATTTGGTGGATTAAATCAACCTTGTACTCAGAATCGCTTGCTGCTATCTGACCTAAGTTCCAGATCACTAATTCGTCAGAGTCAAATTGTGTCGTTCCAATCAAGATACGTCGCCCCTTGTCGTGCTCAATGGCAATCTTCTCGATTAGCTCCTCGTCATATACTTTTGCAATATACGACATAAAGCTGTCACCTTTGGATAAAGCATCTTTAAAAATGGCGTTTAAGAAGTTTTTCTTACCGAGCACCATTTTGTCATCCAATCCCAAAATAGTATTTTTCAATTTAGGAATTTCTTCACCACCTACAAAGACAAAAGGTGCCATGAGCGCCCCGGCACTGATACCGGTAACGATAGAGTAGTCATCCAATTTGTCTTGCTCATACAAACCATTTATAAAACCCACACCAAAGGCACCATTGGCACCACCTCCTGAAAGAACCATTACATTTAATTGATCGCCAGTAACACGGATTGGTGTAGTTTGCGTCTCTTCTGAATAAAAATATTGTGTACCATCACCCATCCAAGTTCTCATTGGTTCCGCGGTCGGGTTATCTGCTTCAATTGGTAGTTCTACTTGGCGGTAGTTGTCTTGCGTCACTCGCGTTTCAATTTGGTGAGCAGTTGAAGTACAACCTGCAAGTACTGCAACAATAGAAAAAGTCGTTAAAAGCGTCTGAATTTTTTTCATTGTGTCTTCTTAGTTTGTCACCAAAAATGCGGTGAGTTGGTTACTGAATGTACTTATTTTAAGCTGTAGTTTGCAGATACATAACTCACATATGTAGGGTTTCGCCCTTCAATCATTGTACAAACCAATAACCTTCACTCGCTATGATTATTCAAGTAAATGTAATATTTAGAAGGCACACTATGATGATGGTTTGTCTTTCATTGCTACTCTTCTATTAGCAGCATTCATTCAAGTACTTATTCAACAAGAAAATCATCCCATGACCACTCAACCCAATGGAAAACGACGACCTTAACCAACGCATTGTATTGGCGAAGCAATTGGGGCTTGACGTCGCTAAAATACTGGTCGATTTTCCACAAGAATATCAAGGGTAGAAAACAGCCTCAGAGCTTATGCTGGAAAGAGTTTTGTCTCACTGTCTGATGGTGCCCAAACAATAGATATGGGGTATCAGCTTAACACAACAGAAAGAAGCGAATAACAGTAGAGCCCAGCACTATATGACTAGGCTTTCATTTTCGATCAAGCTACTTTTTTCGGTTCAAAATCATGGGTGGGTTCTACAAACTCATATTGGCCTAAAATGGTCTGCAATTCCCACTCACCATTATCTTGTGTGACCTCTAGCACCCCATAAACGGCATTATTGGTATGACGGAATGCGGCTACTGGCGACATCCCTTTCACTAGACAAGCGGTAAACACGGAGGTAATTAAATCACCCACACCAACCGGTGGCTTATCAAATTCAATTTCAGGGCGCTGAACCAAGTAACAAGCTTTCGGCGTGGCAAGCAACGAACTAAATACACCGTCAGATAAGGTGTTCAAATGTTTTACCAACACGAACCTTGGACCAAGCTCTATCGCTTTCTTGCACGCAGTAATTGCGTCATAGAGAGAGGTTATATTCACACCGGTAAATTGGGTTAGTTCAAACTGATTGGGTACGATAACATCCGCAATTGGCATTAAGGTTTGAATCAATTCTTCTGTTACGCCTTCGGGTAAGATACAGCCTTTATCTGGGTCACCCATAACTGGATCGCAAACATAGAGTGCAGAATGATTGTTCTCTTTCACTCGCTCTACAACATCGGCGACAGCATGACATTGCTGCGCGCTGCCTAAGTATCCAGAAATAACCGCTTCGCAATTGGAAAGTTGACCAATATCATCAATGCCGTTGACAATGGTTGTGATTTCATCAGCATTAAACCTTTGTCCTTTCCAACCCTGCTCATATTGCGTGTGGTTAGAATATTGGACGGTATGAATCGGCCATGTTTCCAGTCCCATTCTCTGAATGGGAAATACAGCAGAACTGTTCCCTGCATGTCCATAAACGACATGACTCTGAATCGAAAGTATACCCTTCATAATTTTGCCCAAATAATATTAACATCACTAATCATATCGAATATTTATTTGGTTAAGTACTCGCGAATGTAGGATGACGTCATCAATAACCGTTTAGTAGAGAATGGAACTACACTGGCCAACCAAATCAGAGGATTCGCGGCTGAGTACGGAGTTATTTTCACTCAATCCATTAAAGCAATACGATGTCATTTACCAATAGCGATTGAAGATGCAGAGAATGAGCTATTTCATGTGATGCAGGATTTTCTGCCAACACTATACCGTGATTTTGTCAGTATCAGAGAAGAGATAACTACGTCGTTTGTCATGATACCAGTCCTGTTTATTGTTTTAGCGGTAACCCTGTCATTGGTTCATTGTTTAATCTGTCTCAAACGACACGCTAACTCTTTACTATCTCACCATTTTTTGTTTATCACTGACTCATCCTTGTTTTGATGGATATTATCCTCCATAACTGATTATTGGTTTTGCCCTTCCCTACCTAAAATAAATCCATCAGCCAAGCCAATGTGAAATTCAAACTCACATTTAAACGCTAAATAGAAACTTATTCATTAATAAAAATGTGGGACAGGGTGTCCAGCGATAAATTAACAGCCGAGTTTTCATAGTATTGAAAATCTTATACTGGAAATAACTTAGACATGATTTTTACTAAAACACCTAACCGTTCAACAAAAATGGCAACACTATCACTTATTGCTAGTTCTATGCTGCTAACAACGTCACCTGTTGTTTCTGCCGAAGAGCAGACTCAAACTCTAACCACGTATTCTGAAATCAGTACTCATGGTAAAAAAGTATTTGAGCAATATGGTATTGATCATGACCTACCTAAACTTGCTCTGAGTTCGCTTATGCAAGGTGATCACCTCGTGGAGTACGCTTACCGAAAAGTAACTATCGGTGAAGACGTTCAAGAATCATCCGTATATCTGATTAAAAATACCGATACCAAAGGCAATATCGATCTGCGTATGAAGTACGACCCGAATCATCTGGATAAACACGAAGATGTGATCGAGCAGATTGAAACCTTCACACGTAACGAATACCGCCTAAGAAACTATGCTGAGGCGTATGACTCATCAAGTGTTAAAGCCAAAGATGACGGAAAAGGCAATGTTGAGATCAGCTTTGACTACTCTAAATACGGTTTGCCACAAGACATTGCTTACTTCCGCTTTATGACCGTCAAAATCTTTTTGGTGGACGGCGAGCCTAAAAACATGCTGATCACCAACAAAAAGCCGTTCAATTTTAATGGCAATAATATTGAATCTTATAAACAAGAGCTCACCTTTAGCACCTTGGAATCAGGTAAGGTCATTATCGGCTCCAAACAAACACAACTGCTTGGCACACATAAAAAGAAACCGCTTGAGATCATCACCAAGATAGAACCAGTGGCCTTTTATGATGAAGGTATGAACGTACAAGTTATAGACGAAGAGAAACTTCAAGAAGTCTCTGATCCGCGTATGCATGAAGAAAGTGTCGAACTTAACCGTATCTTCCCACTAATGGGGGACATGGTCCGCCGCCAAGGTATTGATTTGCCACTACCATTTGGCATTTCTGTCGCCTACCGTGGTCAAGACATGAATATCCCAATGACCGACTACCTCATCCAAGGTGTGCGTTTGAATGATTTGTTCGACCCTGAGGATAGTATTGCTGACGTCCACGCAGAAAGTGTGAGCATTCGTGGTGATGTTAACATTCTGCCATTTTGGAATGTGTTCGGCTTTATCGGTAAAGTGAACGTCGATGCCAACGTTGACGCCGCTTATACTGGCGCGGCGGGCGAATACCTACAAGACAAGTTGAACGACAAACTGCCTGGTCTTGGGGATAAGTTGTGCGATGGTTTGTCCGCCCTATGTAACCGTGGGCGCTTGAACGTGCCATTGCATCTAGAATATGACTTACGTGGTGTCGGTACTACCTTATCGGTCGGTTATAAAGAATTTTTTGCGTCAGTGACAGGCTCATTTGCGCAAACGCGCATTAAAGGTGGCCAAGAATGGGGTGATGGAATTCTTACCGTTCAGCCTATGTTGGGTTATCAATTAGTTGACTATCGTGCCCAAATTTTTGTTGGCGCAGAATACCAAGACTTAGACAATCGTATGGATGGCCGTGTTATTAGCGGTGATGTCCAGTTTGATTATGACGTCGGTGTTGATGTTGACCCGTGGGCCTATTTGATTGGTTTTAACAAGCAGATTGGCAAAAACTACAATATCACTGGCCTGTATAACACTGGTAACACTCGAAGTGCCTTCACGCTTAACTTTGGATATCGATTCTAATCCGTTGTGATAGACAGACTCTCCTACAAGAATCACCTACGGGCTGCTCTTGTAGGAGAGCGTCCTCTTTATGCGATTACATCAATATAATAAATAGCTTTAAGATACATCCCATCAGCTAAATAAATATATCAAGCAATACTTCAGGATGAAACTAGCGCATGGAGCCGCTTGTTTGATAACAACAAACAACTGTGGACATGACAATGCAAATCACTAAACGCTCAATACTTGCAATTTCTATTGCAGCTTTACTTTCTGCCTGTGGCAGCGATGACTCTGGAAACTCTGGTGCGCCAGTGAAACCTGAACCATTAAAGCCTCAACCAGCCCAAACGGTTGATGTTGCAGTTGGCAATGCCAACGTTAAAGCAATGAAAGAATCTCTAGTTATCACAACCGCTGAAGGTGAAGAAAAACTTGGCTCTGTTGAATCTTTCAAAGGCATTACCTTTGCTGAGGCCGCGCGGTTTGATCACAGTAATACCATTGATTTTTCAGGTGATATTGATGCGACTCAATTTGGTGATGCTTGCCCACAGCTCAAAGCAACGACTCAAGCACAGAGCGAAGACTGTTTAAACCTAAACATCTGGCGACCTGAAGGCACCGTTCAAGGTGAAGACCTACCTGTTTATGTATTTATCCACGGTGGTGATTTTGAATACGGCTCAGGTGCAAACCCGATGATCCACGGTGACAAAGTGGTGGCGCAAGGCGCAGACGAAGGTAATCCATTTATTGTGGTGACGTTTAACTACCGCTTGGGCTTACTTGGTTCCAACTGGGTAAAAGGTACCGACAAAGACGACAATGGTAACTATGGTCTTGGTGACCAAGAAACCCTATTAAAATGGGTGCAAGACAATATTCAAGACTTTGGTGGTAACGCTGGTAACGTCACCCTGATGGGCCAAGGTTCCGGTGCTATGTCGATCGCTTTATTGCAACAAAAAGTCGCCGAGGGTGAGTTGGAAGATACCTATTTCCAACGCGCCATTATGCAAAGCATGCCATATGGCTTTGAATACAAAAGCTACAATACAGCCAAAGGCCAAGAAATCAAAGAGGAGCTTAAAGATGCACCGCTAGATGAACTCCTTAATACTCAAAGCGAGGAACTTGAACCGCTCAACACACTTGTAAACTGGTTGAAATCTTCTGTTATTCTTTTAACTAACTCTACACCAATGGCCACACTAATGCCTTATGCGCCCTACTTGGAGTGTAAAAGTAAATATAAAGACACATGTATCGAAGGTAAACCACAGCCTAGCCAGGCTGACTTTGTTGTCCCAACCGTTATTGGTGTTAATGCGAAAGACTCAGGTAGCATGAGCTTTCTACCAAACTTAATGTCTTTAGTGCCGCTTATCCTTGACCTAATGGGTGAAGACACGGGTGATGCTGAGTACACAGCGCAACGTATGGCTGAGTGGTTATCTGTTGACGAAAATAAACAACTTGTTGAAGCACGTATTCAAATGCTGGCAAGCAGTGATGAGTTTAGCGCACAACTTATTGATCTCGAAGACTTAATTGAGAAATTGCCAAAGTCCGCTTATGAAGCCATCACTCAGCTTTTCTTTGGTTTGAAGAACGATACTGGCAGCAACTTGCTTGCGCTAGCTGACTTCTATCCAAATGACGAGCACGAGTTAAGTGGTGCCTTTGACAACATGGGTCAATATCGCACGATCATGAAGGACATGCTGTTCACAGGTCCAGCACGATTGAAAGCAGCTCAAAGTGAAGCTGCCACCATGTATTACTTTGATCATAGCCCAAGCTTCAATGTCTGGACTTACAACACAGGGCCTAATGGTGAAGTTGATTTCGGTGACTTACTGAAATCTATCAGCTGTGCCACTGGTGCTTGTAACGGTTCTGAACTTCCGTTTGTGTTTAACAAAGCCGTCAAAATGGATGGTACAGAAACTCACCCTAGCTCAAAAGATAAAAAGCTAATGAACGAAATGTCACGAGTATGGTTCAGCGACGAATTGTTCTCAGATTATCAATATGATGCAACACAAGACTCTATATTACTGATTGATGAAAACGGCGTTCACCTTTCTGCTCAAGATTGGGATAGAACAGAAAATAAAGGCATTGATGCGAAGCTGCGAAACGGTCGCCTTAGTGGTCTAGAAGATCAAGGAATCTTGATTAACTACCTTCAAGACTAAATTAATGAATAAGGCCAGTTCGCTGGCCTTTTTTATAACAACCCTTTTAAAATCCTACGAGAGTCCCATGTTTAACAAAACACTTCGTACCTTATGTGTCCTATTGTGTGTCGCATTTGTCGCAGGATGCGCACAGCCTTACCCCAAAGTAGAACCAGACTTTGAATCAGATTGGCAAGCGCAAAACTATCATGCAGAGCTTGCCCTGCTCGCGAGTGCACCAGAGGCTTTTGCCAGACGTATCCAATTGGTTCGCAACGCAAAATCATCGATTGATATGACGTATTTCGACTGGGAGAAAGACACCTTAGGCATCTTGCTGTTAAGCGAAATCAAATTTGCCGCCAACCGAGGCGTAAAAGTAAGGCTCACCCTTGATGACCTTATGGTATTCAACGAAAAGTGGCTTGCCGAACTCGATAGCCACGAAAATATTGAAATCCGTATATTCAACCCGTTTGATTCTCGAAAAATAGGGTGGCTTGGCCGTGCGATTAACTTTGCCTCGAATCAAGACAGATTAGACAACCGCTTACATGAGAAATATTTTAATGTTGACCATACGAACATGATTTTAGGTGGGCGGAATATTGGTAGCGATTATTTCGGTTACAACAAAAAAGCAAATTTCTTTGATTTGGACGTACTATTCCAAGGTGATGTCATCAAAGCCTTTGATGCCAACTACAACCATACGTGGAACAGTAAGCATGTGACCCCTATCCAAGAACTTATCAAAGCCGATGAGAATCATCGTTATGCTGACTTCTACAAAGCAATGGCAAAGGCAAACAAAGGCAATACACCGGTCATCCAAGATGTCTATGACCAAGTCGCCAAATTGAAACAGCCTGATTTAATTAGCGCTGAGATTACTCCCGTCTTCGACTCGTTAAAAAAACTCGAAAACAACAAGCCTTATTTTCGCACGCGAGCCGAGCGAACCATCAAAGCTGAGTTGAATGCCGCTAAAAATGTGATCATTTCAACCCCATATATGGTGCCGACGCAAGGTAAGTTCTCTGTGATAGAGCAGCTCGAAAAGCAAGGGACAGAGGTGACTTTACTCACCAACTCTTCGGCATCGAATGACTCTGGGTTTATTCCTGCGTATTACCAAAAGCATCGCATCACACTATTAAATAAAGGTGTTGATCTGTACGAATATAAAGATACGGCCCGCAACGAAGATCATTTCTATCATGGTGATACTTTTTATCATAACAAGGCGCTAATCTTTGACGACAAGCTAAGCTTTATTGGATCTTCCAACTTTGACCCCAGATCAGACTTTTTAAATCTGGAGTTTGGGTTGTTTATCCGCAGTGACGCTTTTGCCAAACATTTGCAAGAGTATCTACTGGGAGACAAAGACTTGTTCTGGAAAGTGACACTGGATGAACAAGGTGAGCCTCTATGGTCATCCCCTAGTGAAACTTCCGTTGATAACCCGAACTATGGTGCTGAACACGAGTTTGTCGATTGGATCTTTAGGAAAATGGACGCTGAGTTCGAGCTGTAACCGACAACAAAAAAGGGCTTAACCATTGGTTAAGCCCTTTTTTAAAACAATTTTAAGTTAGAACTGAGTCCCAATTGAGAAATGGATTCGAAACTCATTGCCCTCAGGTGCATCTAATCCGTAAGCAAAATCAACTTTCATTGGTACGTACTTGGAATTCCAAATTAAACTCAAGCCTGTTCCACGCTTCAAGGCAATATCGTCGTTAAACGCATCACCAATATCATAGAACGCGCCCAGCCAAACTTGTTGATAAACCTGATACTGATATTCAAAACCAGCGGCAAACATATAACGAGCCCCTGTTAACGCACCATTTTCATCTCGTGGTGAGATCGACTCATAATCATACCCACGTAAATTCTCGTCACCACCAGCAAAAAAACGAAGCGACGAGGGAACATCTTCAAGTGAATTAACAATATTAATGCCGACATTTGAACGAAAATGAAATTTTTGCTTCTCGCTTATATCCCAAGATAACACGCTGTTCCCTTCCAAATGAAGCAACCGAGAATCTGAAAGTAAGTAAGGCTCTGAGTACTCTAAAGAATAAATATGCCTATGATTCAATTCCAGTTGATCATTTTTACGCTCAAGCTGAGAAAAAGTGATACCTGGCATTAGCAATTGTGACTGACTATCTTCTGATGCCTGTTGATATTGCTCTCGTAAATACCTCACATGCATCGTACTTTGCCAGTCACGCTCTAACTGCCAGTGCTTTTCGAACGTAAGTTTATTGGTAAAACTCGCTGTATCTCTATAATCGACACGCGTGGAGTCAAACTGAATACCGTAGTAATCCGTTAGAACGTTTTTGGTCGGTATTTTGTAACCCATCAAAAGCGATTGTTCAGGTTGAGAGAGCGAGGCTTCCGCCTTCAAACTATGCCCACGACTGTTATACCAGGGCTTAGTCCATTTAAGTGATGCTCTAGGACCTAAGTCTGTCTTATAACCACCACCAACTTGGACAATGTTTTGCGAATTAGGGACTGTCGACACTTCGATAGGCACTTGGTTGTCTTCGGTTTTCTGATCAAAATTACCTTTTACCGCAACACTGCGAAACCAGTTAGTCTGTGAAAGGTTAGATTGGTATTCGCCCAGTTTGATGGAATTAAATCCATCCCCTTTAGCAAATGGACTTAAAGATTTAATACGATCGGTTTCTATAACCGAGCTCACCACAGAAACTTCGCCAAAGTGATAACGAACACCACTATCAAAATGCACCTTTACATTCGCTTGGTTCATGCTTGGGATCACTTCTATCACTGACTGCACAAAATGACCTTCTAAATAGCCTTTTTGTTGTGCAAGGGACAATAAGTTTCGCTTCAATGAATCGTAGTCTGAATGAGAAAGGGGCTGCCCTTGTTGAAGCTTGGCGGCATCAGTCAAATTAATAAAATCTTGATCTTGAGCGGCTTCTCCCGTGATTACGATGCTAGAACTCGAGATAAGCGTTACTGGGCCAACGTCCACATCAATGGACATCTGTTCATCTGCATTTTTAGATACATTAAACTTGGGGTGATAATAACCGTATGGGTTTAGCGCAGCATTAACTAACTTTCTGAGTTGCCCTTGAGAAATGTTCTTAGCAGAGGTTTCAGACAATGGCGAGAGATAGTATTCGAGGTTTTTCTCTAATGGTTTAGCCAACCCTTGAATCGTAAATTCCGCTGCAAAAACATTGCAAACAGGGATCGACGCACAGATTGATATACCCAGTATTTTTTTTACCAAAGAAGCCATATGTCTGTTTGCGTTAATCTTACACTTCAATAGTCTATTGCGGTGATGGGTATCAAGTTAATCGTATATGCAGGACGGTACCCTCCCTATGTGACTAATCACCGATGCTACGAGGTGCTGTATGCGACATTTAATACTCGGGCGGTCTCCCTAACACCCGAGCTATTCATTACCATATCTACAATTTTTTCTTTTACATCTGGCTTGTGGGCTTCGTAAACGTAATCAAGTTAAAAGATCTTTCGACAGTCGAGACACCTGAAACGAGGAAAGCCAGAATGCCCCTTTCCATGCTTACGGACGGGCTCAGTTTTATTGCAGAAGCGACATTGAACTTGAATGGTAAAATATTAGCTGGCGCACTGAAATTAGCACACATTAATGTGGTATCGATTAAAGACGGTAAGCTAACAGAATCAGATCGGTTGCTGGAAAGCCTTGGCGAGCGTGTAAGAGATATCACCATCAGTCCCGATGGCTATATCTATTTTTCAACAGACAGTGGCAAGATCATCCGTCTCCAACCTCAGTAACCAAACTAATTTATGAGCCTACGCTCGGTTGAATAATCGTCCTCGTTGTAAGCTCTGGCCCTTTGTTCAGGCGTATCATAATCAAGACCGCCATAACCATAACACCGGCTGCAAGCAAAAAACCGAGTTGAGTTATACCGAAATGACTTAAAAAAGCGATGGCGACATAACTGACACTTTGGGCTAAGGTCGCAAACATTTGTAGCCCTCCGTCTGCTCGGCCACGTTGATCAATACTAATACTGTGATGCATCCAGTTTGTACGAGCAACACGGTTTAAGGCGTTAAATGTGCCAAAGAAGAACGTAAACATCAGTAGTAGTTGTGGAGAAAATGAAGAAGTGGACCCCAATGGTTGGACACATAAGCTAATATCTTAAGTGGTTGATCCAACTCATGCAGCGTATCTCTGCCTACCAAAGTAGGCTTCATCAGGGGTGAGGTCATTGAGTCCCTGATGGTTACGCTCCTCATTATAAAACACCATGTAGTGGCCGATTTCAAGCTCAGCTTCTCGGGGCGTGGTGTAAGCTTTTAAGTAAACCTCCTCATATTTCAGGCTTCTCCATAATCGCTCGATGAAAACATTGTCGACCCAGCGTTCTTTCCCATCCATACTTATCCTGACTCCATGGTCGATTAGCTTCTGTGTGAATTCGGTGCTGGTAAACTGACTGCCTTGATCTGAGTTGAAGATATCTGGCGGTCCATAATGTTTAAGCGCGTCTTCAAGGGCTTCGATACAAAAGCTCGTGTCCATCGTGTTGGATAGCCGCCATGACAGCACCTTTCGGCTATACCAGTCGATAATGGCGACTAAATACAGGAATCCCTTAGCCATCGGGATATACGTGATGTCAATCGCCCAAGCTTGGTTCGGGTAAGTGACTTCGATATCACGCAAAAGGTAGGGATAAACCTTGTGTGCTTTGTTCGCTAGGGTCGTTCGAGGCTTGGGATAAATAGCCCCAATGCCCATGTCTCGCATGAGCCGAACGACACGTTTACGATTAACGTTATGGCCTTTTTTAGCCAACTCATTTCGAATGCGTCTGCTCCCCATGAACGGATACTGAAGGTGAATTTCGTCAATCATGCGACGTAGTTCAATCTCTTCAGCAGAGAGTCCTATGGGTTGATAGTAAGCAGTAGAGCGAGCAATACTGAGAAGCTCACACTGGCGCTTTATTGGCAATTGGGTGGATTTAACCAGCGAGCTCTTTCGCTGGGCTCGGTCTAACGACCGAGCACTTTGGCCAAAAAATCATTTTCCATGGTCAATTGACCAATTTTGGCGTGCAGTTTGTCCACTTCTTCAGAACTGTCCTTGCCTGACTGGCTTTCAGAGGCAAAAATCATGGCTGCATTTTCGAGCAGTTCTTTTTTCCATGTAGAGATTTGGTTAGCGTGAAGGTTGTATTTCTGAGCTAACTCAGCGACAGTTTTATCACCTCTAGCAGCATCAAGCGCCACCTTAGCTTTAAATTCGGGTGAGTGGTTTCTACGTTTTCTAGTCATAATCTATTCCAGTATTTTTAGGTACTATACAAACAGATCAATCACTTAAAGTCATGTCCGAAAATTGGGGGCCACTTCTGTTGGCGTAATCAAGGCAACCAACGTCGCTATCATCGAAATGTGTTGCGCAGAATTGCGGTGATCAAAGCCGCGCAAATGGTTGGTCTTACCTTAGAAGAAATAGCAGACTCGTTGGCTAATTTACCAAAACATCAGGCACCAAGTCGTCAGTAGTGGGAAAAAATGGCCTCAAATTGGAGCACTATGCTTGAGCATCGTATTCGGCAGCTAAAGGCGCTACAAAATGATCTCGGAGGTTGTATTGGCTGCGGTTGCTTATCCATGGAATCATGCGCTATCTACAACCCGCAAGATATTCGAGCAGAAACCTTTGCTGGCAAAACCCTAATCACACACCCTGAAGAATGGTCTGGCGACGTTGATACGTAAATTGAAACAGGAAGGAACACAATACCGAGAGCTATTGTCTGAAGTACGGATGAACCATGCACTAAATTTTGGCTTAACACCAAGTGCTTATATGAAGACGATAATCAACCCACCACGAACATAAATGTTATAGTGAGTTATTTTCAATTACACACATTTTTATATTGATCACTAAAAACTAAAAGCAGGAATAATCACTTGACTGATACTGAAATCAACAAACAAATAGACCTGCTTATTCTCTATTTAATTAGGATAAATAGTTTAACCTTCGTAAATAACAATAAATTATTTATTCTTGCGGAGGAGTTCCTTCACAATTAGAAACAACTGCATCAATTTGTACTAATGCATCCATAGGAATAGCTGAAACACCAACGACTGTCCTTGCAGGAAGCTCACCTTTAAAGAAAGTAGTATAAACTTCGTTTACCGCATTAATATCTTCAATATGTTTAAGTTGAATATTTACTTTAACTATATCATCCATAACATGGTCAACACTTTCTATGATAGCCTTAATATTTTTCAAACATTGTTCCGCTTGCGCTTTTACATCACCGGCAACTATTTCACTTGTTTGTGGAACAACAGGTAATTGACCAGAAACATGGTTGTAATGAGAAAAAGCCACGGTATGCGAGTAAGGCGCTTGTGGCGCATTTTCTGTATTATTTGCTTCAATCACAAGTAGACGAGCATCTTCTGGCAATTGTGGTGGTGTGCCGTCACCGTGTGACACTGCGGTATCAATCTGCACCAACGCATCCATAGGTAAAGCGGCTGCATTAATAACAGTGCGTGCCGGAACATAGCTTGAGAAATATTCGGCACAAACTTCATTGACCACTTCAATATCTGAAATATTTTTAAGGAATATCGTTGTTTTCACGATATCGCCCATTACATGATCGATACTTTCTAGAATGGCTTTAATGTTATTTAGACATTGTTTTGCCTGCTCTTTAACACCACCTGCAACCAATACACCTGTGGTTGGATCAATAGGCAGTTGAGATGAAAGGTTATTGTAATGAGAAAAGGCAACGGTTTGTGAATACAAGCCTTGTGGTGCATTATCTGTGTTCCTTGAAACTTTAATAAGTGCACATGGAGCTTGTGGAGCTGTACCTTCACCGTTTGAAATAAGCGCATCCATTTGAACTAAAGCATCGCTCATCGGTAAAGCAGCAACCGCGGCAGTCGTGCGGGTAGGAAGAGAACTTTGAAAAAAGTCTGGATAAACTTCATCGATAGCCTCAATATCGGCAATATTCTTAACGAAGATATTAATCTTCACCACATCGTCCATAACATGGTCAATACTTTCCACTATCGTTTTAATATTTTTTAAGCACTGTTTGGCTTGGTCTTTTACACAACCCACTACAATTTCACCTGTTGTAGGATCTATAGGTAGTTGAGCTGAAATATTATTATAATGAGAAAAAGCTACAGTTTGAGTAGATACAGTGCTTTTAGGTGCGTTGTCTGTGTTTCTTGAAACTTTTACAATATTGCCAGTCATATCAAAATTTATCCTATTATATATTGCAGGAATACGTATTTATATTTAATAGATCGTATTGAAAAGAACGATTAAAGTGGCGCAATGGTAAGTAAATTTACTCGGTGTAAATGTGACATAGTACAAATTATCATTTTCTATAAGACCATAAAAAACCGGATAAATAGTCACTTAACGACTAATTATCCACATTTCTAGGAATAAATTAGATTAATTAATATTTAGCATAAGAATGATTCGTAAATAGTGAATAGAATCCCAGAGGTTAAAGCCATTAACTCACTTAATTTATCGCAATTTTGATACCTTGTTCACAACAAAACAGTTCAAATACTCACATCAGCTCAATTGATACGATTTTTATGTCTTTATAAATGAATAAATTATCTGGAAAACTCAAGTTGGTTATCTTTATGTTAATCTGAATTACAATTAGTCTCTATATTGTAAACTTTGAACTTAAAAAATAACAAAGGCGAACCAATGGTTCGCCTTGTACTTTATTATTCATTAAACCGCTAACAACTAATATTTATCAGAAGCAACGTAATAGTTTTCTTTAAACGCTAAACTTCCCCACATGGCATTTGCGTGAGCTCGCTTCACCACATCTGGATCTACCGCTTTTTCTGTTAATGTGTCCGTTTTTTGATCATATTCATAAGTTGAGATACCCTGTCCAGGTTGGATAACCACCACTTGGTTATCAGCTGTCATATAACCGTAATTCTTGTCACGCTGCACCATAATACGCTGTTTTTCAACAGGAACATCACGAGTCAAGTCATGTCCAATCATTGGGTTTTGGCTGCTAATACCGGCTAGTGAAAGCAGCGTCGGTGCTAGGTCAATTTGGCTCACAAGACGATCATCGATCTGATGTTCAATTCCACCACCAAAAATCACCGCAGGGATTCTGAAGTAATCAACTGGTACTGGTTGGTTACCTTGCGTTCTTGCGTCATGGTCTGCAACCGCAATAAAGATGGTGTTATCCCAATAATCCGATTTTTTAGCCGCTTCAACAAACTGCCCTAACGCATGGTCAGCGTATTTCACCGCATTTTCAACCGTCTGTTTCGGCTCATTATATGGCTCAATCACGTTATCAGGATATTCAAATGGGCTGTGATTGGATGAGCTAAATACCAAACTGAAGAAAGGTTTACCTTCTTCATTCATTTGTGTGAATTGTTGGTTTGCTTTTTGGTATAGATCTTCATCTGATACGCCCCAAGAACCAACAAACTTAGGATCAGCAAAGGTTGGGAAGTCTTGCATGTCGACAAAACCATTACCTAAGAAGAAGCTCTTCATATTATCAAAATGGCTTTCACCACCATAAATAAATTGAGTATGGTAGCCACGCGACTTTAGCAAGTCTGCTATCGAGAAAAAGTTAGTTTGGCTTTTACCTAACTTGACAACAGAGCGTGCTGGTGTTGGAGAAAAACCGGTTGTCATCGCCTCTATACCACGTACCGAACGTGTACCTGTTGCGTACAAACGAGTAAATGCCCATCCTTCATCAATCAGCTTATCCATGTTAGGTGAGACATCAATCCCGCCTAATCGACTGACATAGCGTGCACCGTGACTTTCAAGTAGTAAGATAACGATGTTCTTTGGTTTCCCTTGATATGTTGCCTGATGCTTAGCCATACTTGGTTGGGTATCTGAAACAAAATATTGAGCATCAATGTTCATCGATGCATGAATCTCATTGATCACCTCTTGCTTCTCCATTTTTGGATAGAACTCAAATGCGTTCGCTTCAGATTTCATCTGTTTAGCAGCAAAAATAACAGAGAATGATGAGTTAAGCGTTAAATCGTTGATCAATGGATCACTGGAAAATGAAACCATGGCTGGGTTTAGAGGACGATGACCCAATGAAGAACGCGCACCTAGCACACCCACAGCAACGACTAACACTGCCAATAGTGGTCGCCAGTACCATTTAGGAAAACTTAGGTTAGCAACTAACTGCTTGCTCCACTTCCAGCCTAAAACAACCGTCAGAGTAGAAACGACCGCACCGATAAGCAGCTCTAACTTGTAGCCCGTCCACAGCATACTGAACACTTCTTTCGGGTAAATAAGATATTCAACAAACAAGCGGTTTGGACGTAAATCATATTCCATGATAAATGGCGGAGTGGCCACTTCCATATACACTATGAGCCATAGACCCAGAGTGATCCAGACTCTTAATACCCAATGCCAGGCGCGTCCAACAATGTGGTTACCAGACAATAAACAAGAGAGCAGCGCGGGTAAAATAAGTAGATAACATAGCAATACAATGTCGACTCGCAAGCCACTAAAGAAAATTGTCAGCCAACCGTGAGCGTCACTGACTCTGTCAAAATGCCAGATCGCGAGCCCTAAGCGAGATACGAAAAATATTGCAATCCCCATAAGGAAAACGGCAACTATAGGATACAAGGGACCGAAGTAAGGTTTTAGTTTATTGAACATAAATTTCAAGACGCATTATTATTAATTGGATTGGTGGATGATACTGTATGGCATAGCTCAAACGAATAAGTTCCTCATTTTTCCTAAAGACTCTTTACTTTCGTGTGCACTAACATCAAGTTTTTGTATCGATTTGCTGAGTATTCCACCAGCGATGTAGAAAAAATGTATCCGCCCCACGATCCCACGGGGCGTTTTAGTGTGAGAAGTTCCAAGGAAGAAGTGAGTTGATATCAGGCTCTGGCTTTGCCAGTTCCCTCATACATTTGGCCATGTAATCGTAGAGTATCAGTCCGTTAGCTTTCGCCGTCTCGATGA
>NZ_CAWPQZ010000040.1:0-32062 GCF_963889785.1 Vibrio sp. S12_S33
TGTTTGGTCGCCAGGTTACTTTGTCAGTAGCGTAGGCGTGAATGAACAGGTTATAGCGAATTACGTTAGGCATCAGGGCGAAAAGGATTCTGGTCAACTCCGCATGGAGTTGTAACAGTAAGTACCCCGTGCATGCACGGGGGTATCTACTTACTCAGCGGATTCGGTTGTCCAAAATTTACTCACCGACATGACTAAGTTGCAAAGCTCTTTGTTGATAGAAGGTGTGAGAAACGGACTCCAGTTCAAAAAGAAAACACAAGATGGAGCAAGAAACTCGACAAAAAGTGCATCATAGATTTGAATGATAATAGAATCTTTATGCGAACTACGATGCTATGTCTCAAAGCCAAGAACTTACTGCTACGTTTCAATCCTATATGGAAAACCCTCTGCTTTGGCCGATGCTTGAAGTGTTGCGCAAGCAACCTTCATGTTGGAAGGTACACACTTTAGCCGCGCATCTAAGTGAACTTGGCTTTATGCCTGTGTTAGATGATTCCCCCGAGAAAGATCTCTTCAAGCGTAACTTTTTAATTATGAATGCCTTGTATCAGTTGCAAGAGACACTGTATCCGGAAAAATGGCTACAAGTTGAAGCGATGAATATTATGTTAATGCCAGCGCAAAGGGCCATTCATTGTGAAATCGATTTGGATGATCCGCTACGTGAATACTATACACAATGGCATAACTACGAGGCGAATGAAGGAGAAGTTCGGCGATTGTTAAATGAGTTCTGGACCCGTTACCGTAAAGCGGTCGGAGGAACCAATGACCTAAATATGAATCGAATGAATGCCTTGAAGCTGTTCAAATTGCCTGCCGAGGCGACGCAACTGGAAATTCGCAGAACATGGCGAAAACTGGCACTGAAGTGGCATCCCGATCGAGACAACGGTAATGCTGAAACCTTCAGAGTGCTATGCGAAGCATGGAATGTATTGCGACACGATTAAATTTGTTAACCAATTGAATTTAATATAAAAAAGAAGCATTTTCGCTTCTTTTTTATATTCGCGTTGTATTTAATGCCAATATTAGTAAATAACTGGTTATTCGCTGGTGGGTTATTGTTTGCTAACTGGCAATCACTCGTTTAAGCATCGCTGACTTTGAATTGAGATTTACGCATGCGGTTTAATGCAGCCATAACGTCTAGTATGCGCGGTTTGGCTAAGTCACCATGGTTTGGCATGTTTTGATACCAAGTTTCTGTGAGTAGGGCGTTCATCTCTTCTGCTGGCTTATTTGACCAGCCGGGAGCTTGAGCAAATTGAAACCATGTCCAACCAATCGCGTTTACTTCCGATGCTGATTCTAACTGCTCTAACGCAGTCAAGTCAGCGAACTCTTTTCCAAAGCGAAGCGAATCGACGCCTTTGGCTGAGACTCGGAATTTCCCATCGACTAATAACTTTTGTAATGCCGCTCGGTTTATTGCGCGAGGTGCGAAGATTGCTAATGGGGTTTCACATTCATTTTGACGTTCTGTAGGATGTTGTTTTATAACCTGCTTAGCTTTTTCCGTGACATCAACAGCATGATAGTCATGCATTTGGATAACAGTATCGGCTACGTCAAGATAGTCACCCGAGCCACCCATAACAATCAGTGTTGAAATATCGAGATCGTCTCTAAGTTGCCCAATGCGATCAACCAGTGGTGTGATAGGTTCATCACCTTTACTCACCAGAGCCTGCATACGTTCATCGCGGATCATAAAGTTTGTGGCGGATGTATCTTCATCAATCAATAAAGTACTGACGCCAGCTTCAATCGATTCTTGTAACCACGCTGCTTGAGATGTCGAACCCGATGCATCCTGAGTGCTAAAATCGGAAGTGTTTTTACCCATAGGAAGATGATTGATGTAATTCGATAAATTCAAATTATGCACGCAACGTCCATCTTCAGCGCGAATTTTCATTGCATTGAGATCAGTGACAATACGTTCTCGCCCATCTCCTGGAATATGATTATAAATGGAGCGTTCAATTGCCGTTAAGAGGGTGGACTTACCATGAAAACCGCCACCCACGATTAACGTAATACCTTTTGGTATACCCAGCCCTTTGAGTTTACCTTGATTAGGAGTTTCTAACTCAATTTCTAACGATGACGGTGCTTGGAAGGTAACGGCATCTTTCATCGGTAAATCGCAATTACCTGCAAGGCGAGGGAGAATGCTACCATTTGCCACGAATGCAACGAGGTTATGTTTTTCCAATTGGCGGCGCATTGCTTCTTGATCTTCAATCACTTCGCAATGCTCAAGCATGGCCGTTTTATTGAGCTCGCGTTCGATTGTCGCACGACGAATAAACTTAGGCAGATAAAAGGTAATAATATTCAGCGCTTTTTTGGCCAGAATATCGCGCCCTTCCGCCGGAAGATTGATGCGAAAACGTAGCTCAATACCATGCTCAGTAAACAATACCGCCGTGCTATCAAGAACTGTTTGGCCTGTTAGTGCGATTGAAATGTGGTTCTCTTGCTTTGAAAATTCAGCAAAACTGCGTGCGATGAAGTCTCTCGCGGCCATTTGATACGCTGGTGATTTTTCTCTTAGCCACTCTAAATCTGTCAGTGACCAAGCACGCGTTGCGCGAAAGCGAGACGCAGAAGCGAAGGGGTCGGCTTGGATGTGATCGATATACAGGGTGAAATCACCAAAATCGTATTGGCCTTTAATCTGTTGATAGGCACGGTAGTTCTGTTTTTCTAGCTTTTTGAGAATTGATGTTAATAAATCCATCTCGATATCGCTCGTTTGCAAAGAGAAAGGCGGCGATTATAGGAATCGCCACCCTGAGAGTAAAGGAATGATCAAGATTTCCACTAAACTACAGCACCTTTGCTTCAAAGACGTGCGGATAATTTTGATTCAGTAACCCTATTTCAAATTCATCACAAGGCATTGGTCGGCCGTAAAAATAACCCTGACCAAAATCACAGCCTTCGCTAATAATAAAATCTTCTTGATTCTGATTCTCAATACCTTCGAGTATCACTTTAAGCTTTAATTTCTTCGCGACGTGGATGATTGAGCGCACAATCTCTTTATCTTCATCACTATTTTCTAATTGCTGTACAAAGCTCTTATCTATTTTTATGCAATCAAAGGGGAATTTTTTCAAATAACTGAACGAAGCATAGCCTGTGCCAAAATCGTCAAGTGACAGCGTCACTCCAAGTTCATGCAGAACTCTTAAGGTATTGCTCGCGACGACTTCGTCAGCAATTAAACAGCTCTCGGTTACTTCCAGTTCTAGGTATTGTGCAGGAAGTTGGTAAGTGCTTAATAGTTCACGGACTTGCTCGGCAAACTGCACATTTTTTAATTGTACCGCTGAAACATTGATCGCCATTTTAAAATCATCGACCTGTTTTGCCCATTGGCTGGCTTTTTCGATGGCGGCGCGCAATACAAAATTTCCCACTTCGAATATCAAACCATTTTGCTCTGCCATGTGGATCAAGGTTTCATTGGAAATATCCCCAAGCACTGGGTGACGCCAGCGCAGCAAGGCTTCTGCACCGGTCCAACGGTGCGTTACAGGTGATACTTTGGGTTGGAAATAGAGCATTAAGTCATCATTTCTGACCGCGCGCAGCAGGTAACTTTCCAATTGATTGGTGTGTGTCAGTGAGTCACTAAACGCTTGCGAGTAATAACAGAACTTATGCCCAGAGTCTTTGCAAGAAACCATCGCTGCTGAGGCTTGTTTTAGTAACTCTCTAGTGCTGTTGGTATCTAAACTGGTAGCGATACCGATATAAGCATGTAAGTGAATTTTATGCTGTTCAATCATGAACTCGGAATGATTAATATCGACCAATTTATGACATAAAGTTTCTAAGTATCGGGTCAGCTGTTTGGCTTTAACTACCAGAATTAAATCGGTGGAAGTTGGGCGCGCCGTGAGAAGTTCTATTTTTTCGATGCTTCCTAGCCGTTCGCGGTAGCGGGTAATGACATTGTCCCAAGCTCGATAGCCAAAATGTGATTGAATATGGCGCGCATTGGTAAAACCGATATGTACAACAGCAACTTGCGTGTTTTGTTCAAAAGCATCAATCAGCCCCTGCTTTAACTCTAATTCAAGTGCATGACGGTTTAAAAAGCCAGTACCAATGTCGTGAAGTTTTTGGAACTGAATTTGTTGCTCTGCGGCGCGACGTTTATCAATTTCCTGCGTCAGAGAATAATTCAAATTTGCCAAATCTTGTGTTCGGTTGCTGACACGAGCTTTCAGCTCCTCATTCAACCGCTGTAGTTTTATCTGCTGATATAGGGTAGTGAGTTGAGATTGTATTGATTCACGAAAGCACTCTAACAACTGTCGGTAAGTGTGGTTGAAATGGTTTTCTTTGCTATCAAGCACACATATGGTGCCGAACATATCGCCATTGGGCCACACTAGCGGTATGCCACAGTAGGCTATCATGCCAAGTGATACATCAGGATTATGCTGCCATTGTTCACTAACTAACGCATTGGGTACCAGTAGCTCTTTTTGAGTTGCCATCACTGTTTCACAATAGAGGCCTTGTTGTAGAGGTTCTTTGGCTCCAAGCTGGTACGGGTTAGCGGTATTTGTGCTTTTACAAAATACTTCGATATGCTTTGAATTTGCTCTCATAATGAGAGCCGCGGGGACGTGCAAAATCTCAGCGAGTAAATTCACAATATCCTGCCAGTTTTCCAAAATGGATGAAGGGATAGGCAGATTTTGCGTATTGATTTTTGACATAATAATCAAATCCTGTGGCAACCAAGCTTAACAGCCGAGCATCCTTTGCTCTAGGTAAACGACCATTGAATCGTGCTTCGTTAGAAACTAGTCAGTCTTAAGTATAAGAACGGGTCGTCAATGTAACAAAAAAAAGTCCCGATAAAATATCGGGACTAGAGGATAGTTGGCTGCGTCTCACAAATGTGACAATAATAATCAATAAGTTAGTTTTATATATTGATTGATATCTATATCGCTGGAGTAGTCTATTACGTCGAAGCCGAAACCGTTTAATTGCATAAACTCTTGTTTGAAACCAGCATAATCGCCAATTTGTTGGAAATTGTTTTGGTTCATTTCGTTAAGGAGTGTTGCCACTTTTTGCTGGGTATCGGGGTTAAGTTCCCAATCGTCTAAACGGATTAGACGTTCACTATCTACTGGCACTTTTCCTTGGCAATAGAGCTTTTCGCTAAATAGGCGTTGCATCTGTTCAATACAGCCTTCGTGTGTTTGTTTCTCTTTCATCACTTTATACAAAGCAAGAATATAAGGGCTTAGACCGGGAATAAACACGCTGGCTTTAGTGACCAGAGCTTTACACACCGTTGCGTAAGCATTACCACCGTAATTGGCTAGTTTAAGATTCAATGCATGACTTGTTTGATGCAAATCGATTTTAGCCCGACCAAGTGTTCCATCAAGATAAATAGGGTGGGTGATTTGTGGTCCAATATAGGAAAAAGCAACAGTTTTACAGCCCGGAGCGATAGATTCCGCATTGATAAGCGTGTCGATCCAATTTTCCCAATCTTCCCCGCCCATTACTTTTTGTGTGCTTTCAATTTCTTCATCGCTGGCTGGTTCTAATGTGGTGTTTACCCACGTATCGTTTTCTAGCAAGATACTGGCGCCAGAGACTGATTCACCAATAGGTTTGATCGCCGAACGCCAAAATTGCTCTGAATTTGGTTTAGGGCGTAGTCCACTGGCAATACTATATATCACTAAATCTACTTCACCTTCGAAGTAGGTCTCTATCGCTTCAATGACCTGATCGCGAACGGATTGAGAAAAAACATCACCCTCAATATTAATCGCGGTTCGACCTGCATGTTCAGCATGCTGCTTAAAAAACAGATTATTATACCAACCCGCAGTGCCGACGCCTTTATCTGAAGGGGCTTTCTCAAACGAAACACCAATCGTGTCGGCATTCGAACCACCAAAAGTTAGTGCAATGCGTGCGGCTAATCCAAAGCCAGAAGAGGCGCCTAAAATAAGGACTCGTTTTGGCCCATGAGTGATCGGTTTGCAGGATTTAACGTAATTAATTTGTTGAAGAACCGCTTGTTCACACCCTTTGGGATGAGCAGAGCGAGCGACCACACCTTTGATCACAGGTTCAATGCGCATAGTTTGTACCTTTGGTGATAGAGAGATGAAGTCAAAATAACGTAAAGCTAAGTAAAGTTTATTGAGCTAGACCATTAAAATTAGAGATGCTGTGTTAAATGTTGCGCAACATATTCAGCAATCCAAGGTTGAGCATCAGCCTTAGGGTGTAAACCATCTGGCATCATCCACTCGGGTTTGATGATCACTTGCTCTAAGAAAAAGGGCAGTAATGTGATTTGTTTTTGGCTGCTAAGTTGAGGGTAAAGGTTATAAAACGCATCGCTGTAGCGTTTACCGTAGTTAGGTGGAATACGAATTTGCATCAAAATTGGCGTCGCGTTTTGTTGTTCGATGTGGTCGATTATCGCGGTTAAATTTTTACCAATTAAGGCTGGTGGGAAGCCACGTAATCCATCATTGGCGCCAAGCTCAACCAATACAGCGTCGGGTGAGTGTTGTTTTAATAGCGCGGGAAGTCTGGCTAAACCATTGCCAGTGGTGTCACCTGAAATGCTCGCATTGATAACCGTGACATCTTCTTTACCTTGAGCGTCGAGCGCGCTGGGTAATAGGCTGGGCCAAGCGCTTTCTATGGGCATTTCATAACCAGCACTTAAGCTATCGCCCAGTATCAAGAGTGTGGTACTACTAGCGTTAGCTGAGAATAATAAAATACCAAGCAAGGAAAGTAATCGAGTCATGCAAACATCCATAATAAAAGCACAGTCATTGTCTAAAACAGTCTCTACCAATCAAGAGCATTTAACAATCTTAAAAGAAGTGAATTTAGAGATCAAAAGTGGTGAGAGTGTTGCAATTGTCGGGACTTCAGGTGCGGGGAAGTCGACGTTAATGACCTTGTTGGCGGGGCTGGATACACCGACTCAAGGTGAAGTTGAACTGCTTGGTCAGCCATTATCCAAACTTGATGATGAAGCGCGCGCGGCGATTCGCAGTGAATCGGTTGGTTTTGTATTTCAAAGTTTTCTTTTGATTCCAAGCCTCTCTGCATTGGAAAATGTAACGCTACCTTGTTTGTTAAAAGGCGAAAAAGAAGACATTGAACGTGCTAAATCCTTGTTGATTTCGGTCGGCTTAGAACATCGCATGCATCATTCACCAGCTCAACTTTCTGGCGGTGAGCAGCAACGGGTCGCTTTAGCTCGCGCTTTTATGATCAACCCTAAGGTCCTGTTTGCTGATGAGCCGACCGGGAATCTCGACCAAGAAACCGCGGCTAAAGTGGTTGAACTGCTGTTTGAACTAAACAAGCAACATGGCACCACGCTTGTGTTGGTAACTCATGATCCTGCGCTAGCCGCTCAGTGTGATCGCACTTTGCGTATGCAGGCAGGTATGTTGGAGGAGCGATAATGCCCCAAGCTCTAAAAACATCATTAAACAAGCGTCTGGTGAGCTGGAGCCTTGGTGAGATTCGCCATGGACAGCTATGGCCGATCTCGGTTGCATTAACTTTGATTATCGCTTGTATTTTTGCGCTTACTGCTTTGGCTGAGCGAATGGAACAAGTAATTGTTAAACAAGGCAAGGATGCACTTACTGCTGACAGTGTTTATATTTCATCTAACCCATTACCAACACCATTACTAGAACAACTGCAAACGTTGCAATTGCCGTCGTCCCAATTGACGCGCTTTGCTACCATGGCGTTTAGCGACAACGGCATGCAGCTTGTTACTGTCAAAGCGGTGGATAGCGTTTATCCGTTACGTGGCGAGATGCTCCTGTCTGACGGCGTGGCAACGGTCAACCGTGTGTCTCCTGGCCAACTATGGCTTGATGAGCGCGTATTTACTCAATTAGAGGTCAGTGTTGGCGATAAAGTCACATTAGGCGATGCAGACTTCATTATTTCAGGGCGTATCGTCGAAGAGCCTGGTCTGAGCTTCAATCCTTTCCAGCAAATGCCGGCAGTGCTGATTCACCAAGATGATGTAGTGAAGACAGGGGCCCTGCAACTGGGTAGTCGGGTACGATTTAGCTTATTTGTGAATGGTGATGATGCACAGATTGAAACATTGAAATCATCGATAGCGTTAACGCCAAGTGACCGCTGGCGAGATAGAAACAGCGGCAGTCGAACTAATGAAGTGTTTGAGCGTACCGAGCAATATTTATCGTTGACGGTGGCGATTGTGATCATCATGGCAGCGACAACCTTGGTGTTGACGTGTCAGCATTATGTTTCTACTCGCCAAAAGACGATCGCCATGCTGAAAAGCTTGGGTGCAAGTCGACGTTGGATTAGCCAATGGCTGGCAGTACAAGTGCTGATTTTGTTTGTGTCAGCGGCGGTATTTGGTGTGCTGATTGGCATTGGTTTAGAGTTTTTACTGCGCGTCCCTCTGGTTGACTTGCTACCGAATCCATTACCGAGTTATGGCATCAAACCCGCAATGATTGCTGTGATGGCCAGTTTGCTGATTGCGGTGCCAGCGCTTGGTATTCCACTGATGCATTTGTTAGACACCAATGCATTGAATGTAATGCAAACGGTGAAAGCGCAGACTAGTCATCGCCATAACTTGAGCTTAGTACTTATTCCTATCATCCCTATGCTTGTGGTTTATTGGAGCAACAGTTTAGTATGGATTGTGCTGGTCGGTATTGTGGCATTATTTGCGGTGTTAGCGTTAGTGAGTGTGATGCTCACTCGGTCGCTTGGGCGCTTACCATTATCTACCGCTCTAAAACTGGCATTGAGCCGCATCAACCGCTCTTCTATGACCACTGGCATTCAATTTGGCGCGTTGGCACTTTCATTGATGCTATTGGCCATTATGTGGTTAGTTCGAACCGATTTACTCTCCGATTGGCAACGCACATTGCCCAGTGATGCGCATAACGCATTTGCGCTCAATATTGCACCTTATGAGAGAGAGGCATACCTAGATACGCTTGATGCGGCCAGCATCGAACGTTCGCAAGCCTATCCAATTATTCGTGGACGTCTGACTACGATTAATGGTCAGCAAGCAAAACAGAATGCTGAGGATGAAGAAAAAACCGACGCGTTAAGGCGTGAACTGAATTTCACTTGGGGTGAAGCGTTACCGACATACAATCAAGTACTCGAAGGGCAATGGAGCGAGCAAAATGGAGTGTCTGTTGAGTCTGATGTTGCACGCGACCTAGGACTAAAGATCGGTGATACCTTAGGCTTTGTGATCAACAGTCAACATGTTGAAGCGCAAGTCAATTCGATCCGTCAAGTGGAATGGCGAGAAATGAAGCCGAACTTCTATTTCATTTTCACTCCTGATGTGTTGCAAGCGATCCCTGCGACATGGTTAGTCAGTTTTAGGGCGCAAGATAAAGACAATGATCTTTTAACCAATCTATCTCGTACCTATCCCACAGTCAGCCTGATGGATATTCGCTCGATGGGGAGTAAGATCCAAACCCTATTAACACAAATCGTCTGGTCAATTACGGTTCTGGCCGGGCTTGGTGTGGTTGCGGGTATTTTATTGATTTTTACTCTGTTGCGTTTGAGCTTAAGTCAGCGTCAGCAGGAAATTCGTCTTTATCGTACTTTGGGGGCCAGTAAGCGACGAGTTGAGCAAACTATTTGGGCTGAATATGGACTGATGGCATTGGTGGCTGGAGCAGTGGCAAGCCTTGGTTCGGATGCTGTGGTGGCAGGGGTGATGAAGTTTGGTTTTGAACTAGCCCCGGTAGCGCATTACAGTATGTGGCTTATCTTGCCTTTCGTGACTTTTTGCACACTAGCGCTAGTGGTTAACAGTTTAATTAAAAGGCTGCTAACCCCTATAAATAAAGAGTTTAGCTAGAAGCGGGAATGATCTCTTATCTAGTTATCCACAAAAACAGTGGATAAAGTTTGGGATAACTTAGCATGCTGATAACTGCTCATTCTCGTCTAGCCCCGTGGTTACGTTGGGTTGAGCAGTTTTGTTATTCACAAGGTTGAAAAATCATCGTTTTGGCATTATTGAGTCAAGTCATTTTTTATATTATTTATCATTCTTGCGTATTGATTGTTAGATATAAAACAGATAAGACCGCGTAAAAAATGTGATTTTATTAACGCTTTATAAGCTTTAGAATACGCCCGTGATTTCAAGAGTAGCCCTAATTCTATGTTATATAAAAAGTTAAACGCAGAGTCCCCTAGTATCGCTATCGTTGGTGGTGGTGTAGCCGGTGCGACGGCCGCCGTCCACATGGGAGAGTTAGGGTTAAATGTAATACTGTTGGAAAAAGGCAAGGGGTTGGTGAGCGGGCCACCTATCTGTCATTTACATGCGGGGGGCAATCTGTATCGTGAAATTTCTCAGCAGCAATGTTTGGAACTATTGAAACAGTCGATTGATACAGTGCGCCTTTATCCGCATACCTTAAACCGACGCCCAACCGTGATTGCAGTACCACATAGTGATGGTGGTAACCCGCATGATTTACTACCGCGACTCGAGCTTATTCAGCGCAGTTATCAACAGCTGGTGGATGAAGACAGTCGAAATAAACAGCTCGGTGAACCTGATGATTACTTTAAGTTATACAGCCAAGCAGAATTGCAAAAGCTGGTGGCTTTGGAGCAAAATGAAACACCGGAAACCTTTGATGATTGGTTAATCCCCTTTGCCCAACATACGGATTTAAGCAAACTCAAGTTCCCAGTCGTGGCGGTACAAGAATACGGTTGGAGTGTTTTTCGTTTAGCGGCCAGTGCGGAATTAGCGCTGCAAGCAATGCCTAATTGCCAAGTCTTGACACAAGCGACCTTGGTTCAATCCGATTTTGTCTATAATCAATGGCAACTGACCTATCAAGATGCACAAGGTGTAGAGCAAGAACTATCGGTTGATTACCTAATCAATGCTTGTGGCTATGAGACGGGTAAGGTTGATGACTTAGTTCGAGCGCCTCGGCAGAGGCTTGTTGAGTTTAAAGCTGCCTATGTCACACAGTGGGCACAATGTCATCAACACTGGCCGGAAGTGATTTTCCATGGCCCGAGAGGTACTCCTCAGGGTATGGCACAGTTAACGCCCTATGCTGATGGTATATTCCAACTGCATGGCATGACAGAAGGTATAACCTTGTTTAAAGACGGTTTAGTTGCGTCTAATTCAGAGTCATCACAGCCGTTACTGCCTGATTATTTAGAGCGCAAAATCAAACAAGGTTGGCAACAAGAAGCGCTACAAGAGCGTAGTGAACGTGCGATTATGCACATGAGCCAATTCATTCCCGCTTATGCACACGCTAAGGTGGGTGGTAAGCCACTGTTTGGTGCTCAGCAAATTCCTGGGCAAGATGCAACGTTAAGAGCTGCTGATGTTACGTTTGAAGCGAACCATTATGCGCGCATTGAAGTGGTAAAAGGTTCTTCAGCGTTAGAAGCGGCCACAAAAATCGTTAAGCACTGGCAGTTAGCCGATAACAACGACGTGTCTGACACCATTGAAGATCGTCACCCGATCAGCATGAGCTTTAGCCTTGAACAGATTGAAGAGAAGGCGATAGAACTAGCCAGACTTCGAGCCTACCCTGAAGCGTTAGCCAAAGTAGCCGGAGTCGTTTAACCAAGGCATTATTTTTGTTCAAGGGAGTCGTGGTTAATAAGCGACTTCTTTAATTCTTTTTAGTGTAAGTAAAACTAATAACCAAAAAATAGCGCCCATTGGCTCCACACTTCCTGAAGTCCTTGCAAGTCCCCCCGAACAAACTGCACTTTTTGTCCTGGTTTTGCTTGAGCCAAACGTGGTAAATCGATTCGTGCTACGCAGCCTATTTTCGGATAACCCCCAATGGTTTGTCTATCATTGAGTAAAATAATCGGTTGTCCATCAGGGGGGAGTTGGATTGCACCTAAAGCGATACCTTCTGACAAAATCGGTTCACTTGGTGGGCTGATAATTGCCCCACTTAAGCGATAACCCATTCGGTCGGCATGTTGGCTGACCGTAAAATTAGAATGGTAAAACTGCTCGATAATCTGAGGATCAAATGAGTCGATTTGGTAGCTTTCTATGACTCGAAGTTTGAGTGGTAAATCATAGTCCGGCTTATAACGAAAAGTAATATGGGTGGGTTTGTGATCGATAGGGTGTGGATTGAAACTAAGTGCAGTTCCTGCTTGCAAAGGTTCGCCATTTTGGTTCAAGCCACCTAACGTTTCCTTTAAACTGGTTGAAACACTGCCCAAGTGAGCAGTGACAGCAAAACCTCCCCGCACGGCTAGATAAGATCTCAAGCCATTTTTCGGTAAGCCAAATTTTAACGTTTGCCCTACTTGCGCGCCAAAAGTTTGCCAGTTGCCGATAGGCTTTTCATCTAAGGTTGCTGATAAGTCCCCCCCAGCAATGGCGAGCATACAGGCATGCTCTATTTTGAATTCGGCTTGTCCAAGGGTTATTTCTAAGGTGGGTAAGTTAACCTCGTTACCTAATAAATGATTTGCCCAACTGTACGCATAGTCATCAACAGGGCCTGATTGAGTAATGCCAATATGGCTTAAGCCAAAGCGCCCAAAGTCTTGAATTAAGCTGAGCTGTCCAGGTTTGATTACACGTAAAGCCGCATTCATGCCTTGGTCTCCTTGAAATCCCCACGATCAATAAGTTGACCACCGAGTGCGCTATATTCCTCGCCAGAAATGGACGTAAACTTCACTTGTGCCCCGATGGTAAAAAGCGTCATTGGGTCACGGTTTGCATCAAATAGAGATAAGGGGCAATTGGCAATAATATTCCAGCCTCCCGGGGAACGACTTGGATAAACCGCTGTTTGTGACTCGGCAATGGCGACGCTGCCTTTTGGAATCGATAAGCGAGGTGTTGTATGACGAGGCATGACTAAGTCATCGTGAACATCAGTCATGAAGGCGAAGCCGGGTGTAAAGCCAATCGCACAAACGGTGTAAATTTGTTGAGTATGCAGTTCAATGACCTGTTCAGTGGAGAGCCCCTTTTGATGGTACCGAGCTAAGTCAGGCGCGACTTGCAGATCATAATAGGCCGGCAACTCAATACAGTCAGGTGATTTTGTATCGTGTGACGTCACGGTTTGTAGAGTATTGAGTAGCAGATATTCAAGTTTGGCTTGTGAAATTCGATAGGGGAGGTAGTCGATCAATATTGAGTTATAGGATGGCGTAACATTCATGATGCAATGCTGAAGTTGCTCTGTGATGTTCTGGGCAATATTTCCAATATCCAATGACAGTAGCGTCGATGCAGGGTGTGCAAAACGAATAAGAAGGCTGCATTCCGCGATGGGTTCAATTGAGAAATTGAGTTTCAATGGACGTTCCTTGTCAGTGTGATAAGTACGGAGCAATTTCTACTCTAAACAGTGGCGAATTTTTTCAATCAGCTCAATGGCATCTTGGTTATCGCCGTGAACACATATGGTGTCCGCTTCAATTGGGATCACAAAACCATCAGTGCTGGTTATTTTGCCATAGTGAACGATCTGTTTAATTTGGCTAATAATCGCCTCTTCATTGCTAAGCACAGCATTGGTTTGCGTTCTTGGTGTTAGCATGCCATTAGCAAGATAAGTTCTGTCAGCAAAAGCTTCAAACAGCAGTGGCACATCGTAGTGGTCTGCTACATCAAGGTAATCTTGATTATTACTGGATGCCAATATCATCAGCGGAACATTGAAGCAGGAAACAGCATCGACCACAGCGCGGAATATAGATTTATTACGCATCATGTCGTTGTAGAGCGCACCGTGTGGTTTCACATAGCTGACTTGCGTGTTTTTACTTTCGCACAAAGCTTTGAGGGCACCAATTTGATAGATTAGAAGCTCACAAATTTCTTCTTCACTAAAGCGCATTGAACGGCGGCCAAAGCCTTGTAGGTCAGGGTAGCCAGGGTGCGCCCCAATCATGACATCATGACGAATAGCGAGATCGATGGTTTTGCTCATTACATGTGGGTCAGAAGCATGAAAACCGCAGGCAATGTTGGCCATATCAATCCAAGGCATCACCAGTTCATCGGCGCCCATTTCCCAAGCACCAAAACTTTCTCCCATATCGCAATTAAGCGTAATTATTCGTTTTGTCACCAATAATATCGTCCTAGTTGCCTTATTTTTGATTAAATTGCAGGAATTGTGCCCAATAAACAGTGATCCGATTCATTGTTTGAGGAATTATCCATCACTTACCTATACCTTTTGCCACAATAAGATATTGATAAATGAAATAATAGACTTTCCTTATATAAGAATTGCGAAAGTCGCCACCCTGTCGATTTATTGCATGAAAGGCGAGGCTTTGGAGGCTGCTAGTACTTATAGAGCTTACTGCTCCGCGGAGTCATTCTGGTTGGTAAAGGATTCGATGGAAAATAAAAACGTAATGAGTATTCGGTGCATTGTGCAGGCAGTCGAGGGGCAATAGCTATGTTTCGTCATTTATCCCTACGATTTAAATTGATGCTCCCCATTTTATTTTTTATGACAGCGATCTTCATAGGCTCTCAGTGGTTCAGCATCTCAACGGAATTAAAGCGAAAGCAAGCGGAGTTGATTGAGCGGGTGCAAGTGCTATCTAAAGGGGTAGCGTATAACCTGCAGATTGCGGTGCTATTTGGTGATAGTTACATCGCTCAAGAGATATTATCGGCTTTTGCTGCCGATAGCGATGTGGTGCGCGTAAAGCGGTTTGATAACAATGAACAATTAACAGGAATATACGAAAGCAACGATTCTATCGCGCCGATACCTAACGAAGCTCAACGCAATCACATTAGACTGCACAGCTACGTAGTCTCGAAAAATTTTATTTACTTACGCGTCCCAATAATTATTGAAAATGAGAAGGCTGGTTTTTTAAGAGTTACGATATCGAAACAATCGTTTGATGAAGTTTACCAAACTGTTTTGTATAACGCCTTTTTCTTCTTCGTATTGCTGCTTGTGTGCGGGATTACGCTGTATTTGATGGTGCAAAAATTGATTGTTAACCCAGTTTTTTCGCTCAATCAAGCGATGTGTCTATTTATTGAACACCGCGAGCGTAAACAGTTGGTTAGCCACAGCGATGATGAAATTGGAGAGTTAGTTACCGCGTTCAATACGATGCTTGACCGGCTGGAAAAAAGAGAGACTCAGGTTCTATTTACTTTAGATAAACTCGAGCAAGAAAAATCATTTGCCAATGAAGTGGTGGAAACGGTTCAGCATGCGTTGATTGTGGTCAATGATTCTGGCGTGATCCTCCATTTTAATGGTGCGGCTAATCACGTATTTAAATGTACACCTGGGTATCTAAAAGGTGAAAATTTACTCAATATACTGAATAGCGATGAGATTGATACTATCCGAAGTGCACTCATCAACCGAGCGCAATTGGATGAACAATTTATTACGGTAAAAGACGTTTTTCAACAACTGCAGCTATTGCAACTGAGCAGCCGAGCTTTATCTCGTCCTGGTCAAATGCTTTTCGCTATTCAAGATGTCACCGATATCGAGGCGGCGCTTAGCCGTCAACGATTGGCGGCACGAGTATTTGAAAACAGCCAAGATGGGTTAATGGTGATTAACCAAGACGGCGTGATTACCATGGTTAACCCTGCCGTGACGCGCTTACTTGGTTATCCTGCTGAGAGATTAGTGAATCATAAACCGAGCACGGTGTTGTCATGGCAGCAGTTCACCTCATTAATGCCGACCATTACATCCTCTGTGATGAATTATGGTCAGTGGCAGGGCGAGATCTGGGAGCAGCATCAAAATGGCACGTTAGTACCGATGTTTGTCAAAGTGAATCGCATTACTCGGCAAGATAATCACCATCGTTATGACTTTGTTTTCATGTTATCTGACTTATCTAACCTGAAAGAAATGGAGCGGCTTGAGCACTTGGCTCATCATGACTCACTGACGGGGTTAGCAAACCGTGCCCATCTTTATCGTCGATTAGATGAAATTTTAGTTAAAAATAAACAGCAACTGCAGAGCTTTTCGTTGCTTTATCTCGATTTAGATGGGTTCAAACAAGTAAACGATACGCATGGACATGATGCAGGGGATGAGGTGTTAAAACAAGTGGCAGAGCGTTTGTTATCACAGGTACGGAGCCAAGATATGGTAGCCCGGCTATCGGGAGATGAATTTGTGCTTGTTGTTATTCCTAGTGATCGCATCAGTGTCGCATTATTGGCGCAGCGCTTACTAGATTTGTTGACACAGAATATCGTTTATCATGGCAAAGTATTGCAAGTTGGTGTGAGTATTGGCGTTTATTTCATTGATGATGCCAACGAAAGCTTAGATAGTATCCTTAAAGCGGCAGATTCTGCGATGTATATGGCCAAGTCGTCAGGTAAAGGGCGTTATATTTTGGTTGATAGAGAAAGTTTAAAGAAGATTGATTTATAAATGAAATTTTGGTGGAAACTGGTTAACATTGTGCCATCAACGTCGGAAGGTTTATTCAAATGAATGTATTAGTAACGGGCGGGATGGGTTATATCGGTAGCCATACCTGCATCCAAATGATTCAAGCTGGAATGACACCAGTTATTTTTGATAACTTGTATAACAGCAAATCGTCAGTGTTAGAACGTATAGAAAAAGTTTCTGGTGTAAAACCAGCCTTTATTCTAGGGGATATTCGTGATAAATCACAACTTATCAATGTTCTGAAAGAGCATGATATCCAAGCGGTAATCCACTTTGCTGGTTTGAAAGCAGTGGGTGAGTCAGTAGAGAAACCACTGGAATACTACGACAATAACGTTAACGGTACATTGGTACTAGTGTCAGCGATGAGAGAAGTAGAGGTGAAGACATTAGTGTTCAGTTCATCTGCAACCGTTTATGGCGACCCTGCTTCAGTGCCAATCACCGAAAATTTCCCAACCAGTGCAACCAACCCTTATGGTCGCAGTAAATTGATGGTGGAAGAGTGTTTGACCGACTTCCAAAAAGCTAACCCTGACTGGAGCATTACGCTACTTCGCTACTTTAACCCGGTTGGTTCACACCCATCGGGCGAATTAGGCGAGGATCCACAAGGAACTCCCAATAATCTGATGCCTTTCGTTTCACAAGTCGCGGTCGGTCGACGAGAATTTTTGTCGGTATTTGGTAGTGATTACCCAACAAAAGATGGTACTGGTATTCGTGATTATATCCATGTGATGGATTTGTCGGATGGACATGTTGCTGCTCTTGAAAAAGTGGGTGAAAAATCAGGCCTACATATCTATAACCTAGGAACAGGTAATGGCTACAGTGTACTTGATATGGTCAAAGCATTTGAACAAGCTTCAGGTCAAACCATACCTTACCAATTAGTTGAACGTCGTGCAGGTGACATTGCTGAATGTTGGGCTGATCCAACTAAAGCAATCACCGAACTTGGATGGGAAGCTAAGCGCACCTTACAAGCAATGACGGAAGATACGTGGCGTTGGCAATCGAACAATCCACAGGGTTATCCTGACGTATAATGTAATCAAGCCAGTCAACTGACTGGCTTTTTAAGGAATCTATGTTAGTTAGGTCGTTTAATTCTACATTCATATACCTAAACAACTTAAAGTTGCAGGTAGGCGGCAAGTGAGTTCATCCCCATGAGCATAGATAAACTATGTGATTGGGGTGAGCGAATGTAGCCAACACCGCTGCAACTTCAAGTAGGAAGGGTATAGTCCCTATTCACAGCTATACTTATTAGCGGTGTCGATTAATATGATCTTAAAACGAAGATTTGAGTTTATGCATAAACTGATATTATTGGTTTTATTTTTTTCTGCCAGCGTAAGCGCGGTTGACATTCAACCTTATATTGTTAATGGTACGGATACCACTTCGGCAACATACCCTTCATTCGCGAGTCTTTTCTATCAAACATCCGATGACTTACCTCATAACGTTAGGTTAGGAAGTTAGTTACTGAACTTACTAACCTTCCAAGCTCAACTGAATACTTATCACACTTTTGGACAGAACGAGCTAGAGCTATTGCATAACAAGCTTCTGCGTGATTAGAAAAAGTATCTTGGAGCCTTAAATTGCTGATATGGCGTCACTTCAGTTAATTTAACCGGTCATAAACTGGCGCTATATCCTATGGCGATCTTTACAAATTTACACCACGACTAAATTGAGCTTCTACAGTAGCTATAATCCAACAATTATCTTCTAATCGCAGTAATAAAGATGGAAGTCCAATATCTTTATATTCTGTATTTGAAATGTTTACAATGTGTACAGGGTTAGAGCTATCTGCCTTTACGGAGTAATTTCATGGGGCTGACGTTTCATATCGTCATGAACCATCGCATTGTCCAGTTCGTGAATTGTGCCGATGCGGATACGCTTTTCTGGAGCCAGCTTTTCGTATTCAGTGAGGTAAATATCACTGTGGATGTGTTCAGCAATCATCTTGACCAACAGGCGGTTGTTGGTATACAAGCCGACAGCTTCTTCACGGTGTGAGAACATTAAGCCTTGCTTCATGTCGGCAACGAGCATAAAGCGGTGCGAAGGGTATTCGGTTTCTTCAATATCAGAGCGAGCATAAAGTTCAATCCTTGCATGAGGTACAGCAATGCGATTAAACGAGAAAGCGATAATACGCACCCCACGCTCAGCAGCATCGTTTAATTCTGGTGAGAATCTTGGGTCGAGTTGGAAATCGGTGTTTAAGTATATTTCCACCTGCGCCAATTCGATCACCTCTTTGGCTTTTTGCACCAAGTTGTCTATACCAGAGACATTGAAAACAAACTCTTTTTCCTCTGTGAGCATCATTCGTGACAGCTCTTTTTTGAGAATATGGATGTTTTCTACCGTGTTTTTCTCGATCTGGTTAAAGATAAGTTCAGGTGATTTGGCTTCGTACTCTTTGGTATCGCCATCAGACATAAAGATATAGCCATTTTTGTATAGGTTGTCGATGGAAGAGTAAACAGAAGAACGCGATAGCGAGATATCTTTCGCGATCTTGTAACCACTGGCACAACCGTTTTTGAGAAGGTTGATATATACCAAGGAGTCCGTTTTTGTAAAACCAAAATTCATCAACTTTGTCACCAAGTCTGACACGGTTTGCCCTCTAAAATTATTCAATATTGTGTTCCATTCTGATTAGGTTATCACTGGTTAAGCTCTGAGCCTAACTTGACGTGCAAGTCGTTGTGGTTTTGTTTGAACTGCGCCGCGAGCAATCGAAAAATCCTCATAAGGCAGAGCCATTATTGTCGGAAGCGGAGAGAGAGCACAATAGCGACTTAGTGCCACTCTGAGGTCACTTGAGATCGGCGCATAGCTCGATACGCTGCCAAGCATTAGCACACTTTTGGGCAAGTTCTGTTCGATATGTGGTGTGAGCGCGCGCGCTAACTGATCAATGTAGCGTCGATATGTACGTGCGGCGATAGGGTCGCCAGAATCCAGAGCGCTAAAAATTTCTTTCACGTTTGCTCGTTGAAGCAGGATCTGTTCATACTGTCGCTCTAACCCTGAGACGCAAACAAACTGTTCAGTGCACGCTTCACTGTTGCAGGGGCATGCGGGGACCAGACCATCTAGGACGAAATCGTAGCCAGGTAAAGCAACGTGTGCCCATGGGATAGAGCGCATGGTGCGTTGGGGGATGCCTCTGCGAGTTCTGGTATAGCAGTAAAGTTCACACTCATTATCAACCACAACGCAGAGTACATCTCCAACCTTTATCTCCGATAACATCTCAGGTGAGTTGTGTAACCCAGCCTCAACAAAGTTAGTCTGACTGCAAGGGATTCGATAGTGCTGTTCAATCAAGGTGTCTAAAACCAGTTGATGCTGCTCAAGCCGCTCTTGGACTTCACCGGTTATCGCCAACCCAATGCAACGGAAGGAACTGTAAATCCATTGGAAGTTGTCTACTACCTGAAATACCTGCTGCTTCACCGCTTGTGCGGTATGAGCAAGGCTCTGCTGACTTGAATACAAGGTATTAAGTTGCGCATCGAGCACCGTTGCTTTGAGTTGAATTTTATCTATCGAGATCCCTAGATACATACGTTGTCCTCGCTTAGTTGTACCAGTATCCGTAAGCCGCTAAGTTGATGTCAGTACCATCAAGCTCTACGGTCGCTGGCGATCCGCTGTTGTTGAGTAAGAAGCGTCTTGAACCGCGTTGATAGCCGACGACAGTTGGATGATGAGTGTCGAGCCAGTTAATAAATGGCTGGTTAAAGCAATCATCACTTTTTCTCAGTTCAATTAGGTGTTGAATGAAGGCTTTGAAATCGAGCTCTGTCTGATTAGGAGACCAGTTCATGCAGCGACGGTTATCTTCAAGCCCCATGCCTTTTTGCCCTTCCATAGCGACTTCGCCACCATAATAAATACAGGGAGCGCCAACCTGAGTGAACATGAACAGATACGCCAGTTTTGCTCGACGAAGATCTTTACCACAAAGGCTCATCAATCGGGTCGTATCATGGCTTTCAAGCAAGTTAAACATCGCTTCATTAACGTTACGCGGATAGGCCAAATAAGCACTGGTCACTGTTTCCATAAACTGCTGCTTGTTATGTGCATCAAGCGCAAAGTAATCGGTGATGGCCTGGGTCATTGGGTAGTTCATCAGTGAGTCATACTGATCACCACGTAGCCAAGGCATACCTTCATGCCAAATCTCACCGAGAATGTAACAATCGGGCTTCACCTGTTTGACGACGTTACGAAACTCGCGCCAGAACTGATGATCGACTTCATTGGCCACATCCAGTCGCCAGCCATCGATGTCAAATTCTTCGACCCAATAACGGGCGACCTCTAACAGGTATTGGCGGCACGGCGGATGTTCAGTGTTGAGTTTGGGCATCTCAAGTACATTACCGAAGGTTTCGTAGTTAAAGTTCCAGCAATCCCATTCTGACTTGTCAGTCTCAGGGTAAACCGGGAACTGATTGATCCAAAACCAATCTGCGTACGGTGATTTCTCGCCATTGTTCACCACATCTAACCAAAATGGATGTTGGTCCCCGATGTGATTGAAGACTGCATCGAGCATGACTTTCATGCCTCGCTTGTGGGCTTCTTGAATCAGAGTTCTAAATGCCTCGTTGCCACCAAAATGAGGATCGACATTAAAGTAATCTACGGTATCGTATTTGTGGCTGGTATTCGCGGTAAAAATAGGACAGAGATAGAGGCCGTTGATGCCTAATTCCTGCAGGTAATCAAGGTGTTCAATCACTCCCCAAAGATCGCCACCCATAAAGTTGTGAGACGTGGGCACACTGCCCCATGGTTCGGCACCTTTAGGGCTTATTTCTGGCCTGCCATTGGCGAATCGTTCAGGAAAAACCTGGTACCAAACGGTTGATTTAATCCAGTCAGGTGTCTTAAGAACATCTTTGGGATTGATGTAAGGGAAACAGAAAAAGTTGCTCAGATTACTCAGTTCTTTTTCTTCGATTGCTTGACAGTCGAGATCAACAGTACGTTTTTCGCCAAACACTATCTTCTCACCATCTTTGCCATACAGGATAAATCCGTAACGACTACGGCGCTTTGGTGGTGTAAATTCCGCAAACCAATGGTCGTGATGCTCAGTGACACCTTCTAGTTGCATGGGAATTTCATTGCCACCGACCCAACCGTGGGCATCACTGCCACCTAAGTTACCACCGTCTAATCCTCCTTCTGCCCATCGATAAGGATCCCCTATCCATAAGCCAACACGATCAATTTCGCCTTTGGCACTTTTTAATCGGAGGTGCAAAGTATTCTCATCATAGGCGTAGCTGTCAGCACTTTTAACGGTGTGTATAAGTGAGCTTCGGGTAATCATAAATAATGGTCCTGTTATTATTCTTTTACTGCGCCACTCACCAAGCCTGTGGTGATGTGTTTTTGAGTTGCGACAAAAAGCAAAGTAATCGGCACTGCGACAAGCAGCGATCCTGCGGCGAATAGGGTGAAGTTTTCTGCAGAGTTAGAGGTGATCCAACTGAATATACCAATGGCTAAGGTCATTTTCTCTTCACTACGCAAGATAAGTGTCGGCAGAATGAAATCCATCCATGGGCCGGTAAACGACACCAGAGCAACAAAGACCAATATAGGTTTAGCCAGAGGTAAGATGATTTCGATGAAAATAGTCATGTGTCCCGCACCGTCTATTTTTGCAGCTTCATCGAGCGAAGTAGGAATCGCATCAAAGTAGCCTTTCACCAACCAGGTCATAAATGGCAGCGAACCTGCAACATAGACGAATAGTAACCCCGCGTAGGTATCGATCATGTTGAGTTTAGAGAGCAGGATGTAAATCGCTGTCATCGATAAAAAGGCTGGGAACATCTGCAAGACGAGAACGCCCATCAATACATTGCGTTTACCTTTGAATCGATAGCGTGAAAACACGTAGGCGGTCATAGTCACCACCACTAGCGATATGATCATATTCGCAGTCGCCAGTGCGAAGGTGTTGAGATACCACTGGAGGTAAGGGGTGTCTTGAAACAGTGCCACATAATGCTCTAGCGAAAAGTCCCATCCGGAAAACGATGAGCTGAACATATTGCTTCCCGGTTTGAATGACGCCAGTACTGTCCAGAGAACCGGGCCTAGTACGAGTGCTGCATTGGTAAAGAGGAACAGATAGATCAAGCCAGTGGCTAATTTTTGCAATAGAAACTTCATTACTTCATCCCTACATCATCGTTAAACGAGGACATCCGTCGGAATTGCCAGATTGCAATCACTGACAAGAACAAGAAAATAATTATCGAAATCACAGACGCGATTTGGTACTGCTGGAAATCGAGCGTTAATTTGTAAATCCAAGTGATCAAGATGTCGGTGTGTCCGGCAAATCGATACTCTGGGTTGATAGGGCCACCTTCGGTCAATAGGAAAATTGCGCCAAAGTTATTGAAATTATGTGCAAAAGTCATAACCAGAGAGGGGGCCACTTGATGCAATACCATCGGCAAAGTGATTTCCCTGAACTGTTGGAATTTGTTTGCACCATCGACTTCACTGGCTTCATAAAGATCTTGAGGAATATTGGTTAAGGCACCGGAAATGAGCAGCATGAAATAGGGAGCACCTACCCATACGCTTACGGCAATCACGGTCACTTTAGCCATCCACGGGTCAGACAAAAAAGCGACCGAATCAAAGCCCCAGCTATTTAGGGTCGCGTTAACCGGACCAATGCCATTGAGTAGCAACCGGAACATCAGTAAAGTAACAAATGCAGGGATGGCATAAGGTAATATGAACACAAAGCGCCAAGCCTTTTTCGCCTTAATATTTTTGTTTGATAACGCGAGTGCTAGTACAAAGCCAAAGCCGCAGGTACAGATGGTGGCTAAAATGGCCCACATCACCGTCCAGGTGGCAACGCCAATAAAGGTATTTGACCAGATTCTAAGTTCAAACAAGGCGATAAAGTTTTTAAACCCGACCCAGTCAACCAAGTTCCTTGGCGGAATGTGGTTAGGCGCTGAGTAGTTGGTAAATGAGACCAGTACCGTGATGACAATCGGCATAATGATAAAAGCGATACTGGTTAACATCGCTGGTGAAAGTACCAGTAAGGCAAACTGTCGGTCGTATATCGCTTTAATCTGCTCAATCGCTGACAGCTGGCAAGGCTGACATGATTTAGCGTCACTGATGTTGAGAGCATAAAGACAAAGGAAGACAAACACCGCGATGAGAGCAATGACCCCTTCTACCAATAGAAATACAGAATGATCACCCTGAATAATGGTAAAACCTTCACGGGTTTGGGCGACATCTCCCAAAGTAATAAGTTGCTTTAACGCTAGGCTAAGCTCTGGAATGTTGACGACAAAAAGTATTTGGATCAGCAACCAAACCAACCCTTTGACCCAGTGGCCCTGACGCATTTGCGTTAAGCCCATAATCAAAGCGGAAATATTGAATACTGGTTGCATTCGAGTTTGAGACAACAACATGTCTTACTCCTGTAAACTGATCTGTTCTTTGATCACTGACTCTGCGCGCTTTAACACCTTCTCTGGTGACTTGTCGTTGACCCATAACGAAGTCATCGCACTGGCCATTGGTGACCACAAGTAGCCCATTTCGGGTATTGACGGCATTGCATCTGAAAAATAACCCTGACTGATGATCGCGTAGGTGGCCTCATCGGCATCAACGATGATCTCTTCCATTACCGATTGGACTGGCGGGATCGATTTGGTCATCTCGTAGCGTGTTTTTAGCATTTTGTCGCTACTGAGGTATTTCGCGAACAGTTGGGCAGCCTTAGGGTAGTTTGTAAAAGAGGAGACAACGGCTAGGCGAACCGTCGAAAAAGTTCTTGGCTGTTTACCATCTAGAGTAGGGATTGGAATCACACCATAGTTAACCTTAGATGCTTGATAGCCTTGAATTGCCCACGGGCCATCGATAATTGCCGCGACCTTACCTTCGCTGAATAAACCCCGTCTAACCTGTGGATTACGCATATCCATTGGGTTAGCGCTGTTGGCTGTCTGCAGTTTCTTCATCGCTTGTAAGCCTTGCTGAGCTTTTTCAGATGCAATGCCGATATCCTTGGCATCGGTGCCGTTATCACCAAACTCGTAGGCATCATATAGGGTCAAAAACATGCGTGACTCATAGTAATTCTGCACATCCCACAACAAAGCATATTTATGTTCTTTGTTGTCATTAAATGACTTAGAGAACTCAATGATCTCTTCAAATGATTCAGGGGCTTGTGGAAGAAGATCTTTGTTGTAGAACATAGCAATGGTAGCAAAGCTGACCGGAAATCCGTAATCCTTGCCTTCAGATCGGGCAGCATTGGCCGCACTTGGCAAAAAATGTGAATTGACATGTTTCGCAGAGACTAAATTTTCCATCGCACCACCGGCGACCACTAATCTGCCAAGTAGGTCATGCTCAATTTCGGCCACATCTGCAACGCGAGCGGAGCCTCCATCCTGAATTAATCTTGAAGCTGCATCAATCGGTGCCAGACCACGGAAATCAAACGTCACCTGGTAGCCAAGGTCTTGATTGAATTGGTGGGCGGCGTATTTCATGTAATCGACAGTGGTGTGATCGGTCCAGATTAACAAATTTGCATCTGGTTCAGGTTCAATCGGTTGTGCCATGACAGAGGCGCTAACAAGAGTGGTAAGCAGTATTTGGCTGGTCAATAATTTGGTTTTCATTGTTGCATCCAATTTAGTAGTTCAAGATATACTACTAAATTGAGCCCGATCGATTTTTTAGTCAATTGAAAATTGCTTAAAATAGCGTCTAAATGTGATCTAAATCGATTAAATCGTTTGTCTCATAAGGTCTTTTGAAAAGTTTATGCACACTTATATTGTTAATTCCATTTCTATCGCCAGCGAGTATTAACCCTGATTAAACCTTATTTTTAGTGATGCAAGTCAAATTTTCATATTGGTATCAGTGACCAGGGTCTCATTTGACTCTTATTCACCAAGCAAATATTATTCAGATGCAGAACAATGATTAGGCGTTCAGGCTGAACTACTACTTTATACCCGATTAATATAGATAGAATCCACCTCAATGAGGTTAAGGACATACTGTGAACAGGACTGCACTTTCGCTCAGTATTGCTTGCGCTCTGAGTACTACACCCACTGTCTTTGCTGCGGATAACGGCCCAGCTCCCCAACCAATGGGAGGCAACATTCTGACTCAAACCTTAGATTTTGGTGGCCATGTTGGAACGTCGATTGAATATGAAGACAAGGATATTACAACTTATCAAACCTATGGTGGAAAGACTGAAAATGAACGCACTACCACCCATGAAGTGCTTGGACTGTTTTATAAAAACGCTCACTGGAACTTCTCTTCTCTGTACGCATTTAAATTGACAGAGCGCGTTAAACGCAATCAGGACCGCTCGTACGTTGAAACAGAAGATGGCTATAAGCACCTTATCTCGATAGATAAAAAGTTCCCGTTGCCGAACGGTTTTGAAACTGGAGTTATCTACGACCTTGAATACTCTTTAGGCACAATTGTCAATACAGGGGGAACGAACAACTTACGAACTAAAAGCGCTGAGCATAGTGTTCGTCCTTATTTCAACTTCTATAGCAACGAGTACGATGCAGGCTTCCAGTCCAACCTTGAATATCTCTACAACGATGAGGATAGATCCGCGTGGGGAACTCGAGTTGAAGAAGGTTACTCGGTGTTAGTTAAGCCCTATAAACGTTTTGGTAACTGGGAACTGGGCTTAGAGCTCTTCTATCAAGTCAAGGATAACGATGATAGAAGCGCTGCCGGTGCCATCAATGAAATCAGTGACTTTACTGAAAAGTATGTTGAGCCAATTGTGCAGTACAGCTTTGAAGATGCTGGTACCTTATACGTTCGTGCCCGTTACGGTGAAAATGAAACCAAACTTACACAAGGTTGGGATGCAGGAGAGCAGTACTTTAAGGACATTCGTAAAGCCACTATGGGTTACGAGCAGTCTGTCGGTGATAACTGGTTGCTTAAAGGTGAGTACGAGTGGGCCAAAGATACCGAAACCTTCACTAAGTTTGCTGGAGAGGAGAAGGTCGTTGAGCAGAACACCTTCTTTGTTCAGGCTATTTACCGTCTGTAACACACGTTTATTTGCTTAAGGAATTCCTATGATCACGGTTTCAGAAATTGCTCAATTGATGGGGGGTCAGATAGATGGTGACCCGTGTTTATCTGTGGATACGATTGTGCCGCTTAACAGCCCTAATGAGGGTGGATTGACGATTGTCTTTTCTAAAGCTGAACTCAAGCTCATTGATCAATCAAAAGCGGACGTGATCATAGGACCATCGAACATCTTATCTAGCCAAGCAAAATGCAAAATAGTGATTGAGTCGCTTAAAGCGGACACACTTAATGCATTGTTACGTTATTACAAAGTGCATAAGTATCAATTGTTTGAACAAGGCAATACCTCGGACAATCCAGATGTTTATATAGGGCAGCATTGCCAAATAGGGAAAAATTGCCATTTTATGCCTGGCGTTAAAATAATGAATGGTGTCACTATCGGTGACAATGTTGCCATTCATGCTAACACCGTGATTAAAGAGGGAACTGTGATTGGTAATAACGTCACTATTGATTCCAACAACGCTATTGGTAACTTCAGTTTCGAATATATGAATGGTCTCAATGGTCAGTTTGAGCGAGTGGAAAGTGTTGGACGCGTTATCATCGAAGAAGATGTTGAGATCGGCTGCAATAACGCCATTGATAGAGGAACGTTAGGTGATACCGTGATAGGTAAAGGGACTAAGATAGATAATTTGGTCCAAATTGGTCACGACTGTAACGTAGGCCAACACTGTCTACTGGTTTCTCAGGTCGGCTTAGCGGGACATACCAGATTAGGTAACCATGTCATCGTTCATGGTCAGGCTGGCACCGCAGGCCACATCACCATTGGCGATTATTCTGTTATCAAAGCTAAATCTGGCGTTAGTCAGTCATTTCCCGCGCATAGTGACCTGTTTGGCTATCCGGCCAAAGAGGCTCGTGCGTATTACAAGAACCTCGCTGTTCTCAACAAGCTTACTCGTCAGTTTGATCGTGCCAAACAATCTAATCGTGGCCAAAAAACTGACCAGCCAACCCATTGGTTAAAACGCCTATTCATTGGCCGTTAAACTGAATTAAAAATAAGGATTTATGATGAAAAAAATCATGCTACCTCTGCTACTTAGTGCGTTTGCTGCTGGTTGTTCCAGTACCAGTGACACGACCAGTCAAGCATTACCAACCAATGCGGATAACCTGCTGGCGAAATGCGATTTGCCAACGGTTGAGGATCGCGGTCCGATTCGCCCATCGTTGTTTGTGGTTGGGACATTTGATGAAGGTCAGTGGATTCATCTTGAGGACCGTGAAATGAGCCATAAAGGTGATGGTATCTATCAGGTTGTTCATCAAGAGAAAGCGGGAATGGTCAATGTTCAGTTCGCCACCATGAACTGGAATCCACAATACACGGTTTCAGGACGAGAAATAGGCGTCGACCAAGAAGTTGCCCTCAAGCGTGGTGGCTTTGCTAAAAATACCCGCGTAGATATTCCCGTAGATGGTAAATATGTTTGGTCAATTCAAATTGATGAAAATAAGAATCCAGTGCGCGCGATGATCGCCACTTGTCAGTAACACTGAGCCGTCAGAGACTCTCTGACGGCGTTAAGTTTATAGCTTAATGCACATAGAGATGTGCCGTAAGTTATGAGTTTATAACGCTTTATTTGGAGTACCCATGGCAACAGTTAGCCTAAAACAAGTAGAAAAACAGTATGAAAACGGCTTTAAAGCGGTACACGGAATCGACCTTGAAATCAATGAAGGCGAATTTATGGTGTTTGTCGGCCCATCAGGTTGCGCTAAATCGACCACATTGAGAATGATCGCTGGGCTTGAGTCGATTTCATCAGGGGACGTTTATATTGGTGAGCGCAAAGTGAACGATTTGCCCCCTAAGGATCGTGGTATTGCGATGGTGTTTCAAAACTACGCGCTTTACCCACACAAAACGGTTTTCGACAACATGGCTTTTGGCCTCAAGATGGCTAAAAAATCTAAAGAAGAGATTAAAAAAAGAGTTGAGGAAGCGGCAGAAAAGCTCGAAATCACAGACCTGCTGTACCGTAAGCCCAAAGAAATGTCCGGTGGTCAGCGTCAGCGTGTTGCGGTAGGTCGGGCCATTGTTCGCAAACCGGATGTGTTTCTGTTTGACGAACCGTTATCGAACCTAGATGCCAAGCTTCGTGTCTCGATGAGAGTAAAAATTGCTCAGCTTCATCAATCGCTCAAAGATGAAGGCAACCCGGCCACCATGATTTACGTGACTCATGACCAGACTGAAGCTTTGACACTTGGTGACCGAATCTGTGTATTGAATCAGGGCAAAATCATGCAGGTTGATACACCTGCCAACTTATACAACTACCCAGCGAACCGATTTGTAGCAGGTTTTATCGGCTCTCCTGCGATGAATCTCGTCGACACCGTACTACGCTATGATGGTGAAAATCTAATGGTCGAAATTGCGCCATCTGCTCGAATTCTGATCCCTAAAGCAATGCAAGCGGAACTGGATCAGTACGTGAATAATCCGGTCTGCTTCGGTATCCGTCCAGAACATATATCGCTGGCGCATGAGGGTGAAACACTGAACACCTTTGAAGGCCAGCTATCTGTGGTTGAAAACCTCGGCAACGAAAAGTACCTCTACTTCACGGTGGGTGGTAAAGAGCTGATTGCCCGTGTGCAAGATCAGTCAATCACGACGGCGGACATTGGTCGTACATTCCGTTTCAACCTCAACACCGCGTTTTGTCATATTTTTGATTTTTATAATGAAAACAATCTAATTCACAGCCGACCCTACTCGGCTTAGTTAATAACAACGGGGAACCTCTAATGAATAAACGGACACTGATTTGCAGCGCACTGCTTGCGACATTGGCGATAGGCGGCGGCCTTTCGGCTCCCGCTATAGGTGCGCAAGCCGCAACCACGGCAAGCAGCATTTTCGATTTTAGACAAGAGACGATTTACTTCGTCTTCCTAGATCGATTTAGTGATGGCGACGCGAGCAACAACAGTGGCAACAATCCACTTACTTACGATCCGAGTAACCTCAAGAAGTACGTCGGTGGTGACATTAGAGGTTTAATCAACAAACTGCCTTATCTCAAATCCTTGGGCATCACAGCGATTTGGATTACTCCGCCAGTGGATAATGCCGATAATCTCGATGTGAATGGTGGTGCGGGCTACCACGGATACTGGGGTAAAGATTTCTTCAGAGTGGATGAACATCTAGGCACGATGGATGACTTTAAAGAGTTAAGCCAGTTGATGCACAGCTCGGAATACAACATGAAGTTGGTTCTGGATTACGCACCAAACCACTCCAATGGTAATGATGAAAACGAGTACGGCGCTCTGTATCGTGATGGTGCGTATATTACCGATTACAACACTGATGTTGCCGCAGGTACTAACTGGTATCACCACAATGGCGGTGTTACCAACTGGAATGACTGGTATCAGGTTCGCAACCATAATCTGTTTAACCTTTCTGACTTTAACCAGTCCAATTCCAAGGTTTATAACTACTTGTTGGATGGTGCAAAGTTCTGGATTGATGCGGGTGTTGATGCGATTCGTATTGATGCGATCAAGCACATGGATAAAGAATTTATCCAGCAGTGGACAGGTGATATCTACAACTACGCTTCGACCATTGGTCGCGACGGTTTTTACTTCTTTGGCGAGTGGTTCGGTGCTAGCGCAGCGACAACGACAGGCATTGATAGTTACGCGATCGACTATGCCAACAATTCTGGTTCTGCGTTACTTGATTTTGGTTTCCGTGACACTTTAGAACGAGTTCTGGTTGGCCGCAGCGGTAATACCATGCAGACACTCAATAGCTATCTTAAAACCCGCAACCAAGTGTTCACCAGCGATGACTGGCAGGTCGTATTTATGGATAACCACGATATGGCCCGTATTTCGACCGCGCTCCGTTCGACTGCAAACACTTTTGGTCCAGGAAATAATGAAGCTGGTGGAGGTCAGTCAGAAGCTTTCGCTAAAAAACGCGTCGATCTCGGTTTGGTCGCTACGATGACGGTTCGCGGCATTCCTGCGATTTATTACGGCACCGAGCACTATAGCGCTAACTTTACCACTAATGCGTTCGGTCAGGTTGGTAGTGATCCATACAACCGCGAAGTTATGCCGAGTTTCGCTCAGGAGAGTGATGCATTTAAGATCATTCAATCACTGACTGAATTGAGAAAAACCAGTACCGCTATCCAGAAAGGTGATTACAACCAGAAATGGCTCAATGACGATGTTTTGGTTTATGAACGTAAATTTGAAGACGATGTAGTGTTAGTTGCATTAAATAGAGGTGTCGCGACCACGATTAATGTTTCTGCGTTGTCTCTAGCTGATAGCGACTATACCAGTCTGGTTGGTAGCAATGGTGTTACAGTTTCGCAGGGGGCTGCGACTCTAAACCTTGATCAGAATGAAGCGGTTGTCTTGCATGGTAAGGCGGGAAGTGGTGGTAATGCAGACCTCATCGACGTGACCTTTACTTGTAATAATGGTTACACCCAGTGGGGACAAAGTGTTTATGCGGTCGGCAGTGCCAGCCAACTTGGTAATTGGGCGCCTGCACAGGCAGTGAGACTGGACCCAGCGATTTACCCAACATGGCAAGCAACTATTCAGGTTCCAAGTGGTCAATCCTTCGAATGGAAATGTCTGAAGCGTTCAGAAAGCGATAGTAGCGCTCTGACTGAGTGGCAGTCTGGTGGCAACAATACGGTTAATACCAGCACACAAACTCAAACGAGTGGCTCATTTTAATTCATTATTAACCGGTCTCACTTCTAGGGACTCTATACCCAGCTAGGGGTATTTCAGGTAGCGATACGCTGCCACTTTAGTGAGTTGGTTAAGCTCTTCTTTACCAACACTAGAGCGGGGTGATGCTGTCTTTACTGCGGTAATGCCACTAAGCATCGGTGCATTAGTCGTGGTTTCTGATTGGGAACGGTAGTTTTGACGCAACTGATTAATGGCATCACGGGTAAGAAAGGAGAATGTGAACTCTTTAGGGTAGCCGCTTTCACGTAATGGAAGATGAGGTGCAATACGAGTGTCGTAAATGCTATTTGGAAGTCTCAATAAGTACATCTGTGCCATCTATATGTGTAAGATGATTTTCGAGACTCTAGATACGAAAAAACCGCTGTAAAAACAGCGGTTTTTCTTGTATCGAGAAAACCCCCAGCTAGGCTGGGGGTTCCGTAAAGCTTACAGCTATAAGTCAGTTATATAACCCCTTTCAATTTGATAAAAACGTCTTGTGGTCTGGCAACTGCAAGAGTCAATTAAGA
>NZ_CAWPQZ010000041.1:0-30265 GCF_963889785.1 Vibrio sp. S12_S33
CGGCAAGAGGTAAAGGTACGATGGGGTGGTTTTACGGCTTTAAGCTTCACATTATCACTAATCACCTTGGTGATATTGTGGCAGCTAAACTTACCCCCGCTAATACGGATGACAGAAAACCCGTTCGTGAGCTGTCAAAAGGGCTATTAGATAAGCTTTATGCAGATAAAGGCTATATCAGTAAAGCGCTAACAGCAGACTTGAAAAAGGATGGTATTAGCGGCTTGGGACAGAGCAATGTTGTCTAAGCGGTTCATCATTGAAACCATCAACGATCAACTAAAGAATATTTCTCAGATAGAGCATTCTAGACACAGGAGTCTGCATGGATTCATGTTGAACTTACTTGGTGGGTTAATTGCGTACTGCCTAAAACCAGAAAAGCCATCGTTGAACATAACAACCACTGAAAAATCAGGATTAATGGCGATGGCTTAAACCGATCTCAGGTTAATTTAAATTATCCGAATAAAGGTAAACAGGCCTTAAGGTTTATGGTGAAGGCGAGTGGAACGTCAAAAAACACGGGACGAATGGCAAGTGTAGAGTCTGGTCAAAACTGAATATTGCAGCCGAGCTAAGTCTATAAGATAGAAAACGCTGAAGTAACTATACAAAATAGTTATACGCTTGTTGCACTTTAATTTGTATTGATCTTTAGTTGCATAGTTAGATGGAACTAAATCAGGCAGTTATGGTGAAGCGCGTTTTCTCTATGCTATTGAGAACGCTGCAAGGTTTTCTAGACTCCGTATTCAAGCTCACTAACATCCCGCTTGCTTGGTTCGCACTACACCTGTGTAAGACGTCGAGCTAAGGAGGTTGAGGTAATTTAATATTTATTTTAAATCAAAATCTTACATATAGTATATAAAGGGCAAACTAGTCGAAAGGCTAGGACGCAAAGCTACCGGTTTAAGGGTTATATAGCCTATGACAGCGGAGCCGCCATAGCTTTATCAACAGCTTTTATCTTGGTTGAAGCCCTTTTCGTTAATAACTCCTAATGAATAAAGGTGTACAACATGTCACATAATAATCCGTCATTAGTTTCCTCGGAACGACGCAACTTTTCATCCACTCACTCCCGTCCAAAAATCACCTATATCGCCGGCATAGTGGCTAGTATTTTAGCCTTTAGTTCTGTTTATGCTACAGAACAAGCGACAGAGTCAACCACTACACCTTCTGATTTTACAGTCTTTAATAACAATGACTTGCCGAGTGATTTAGTTGGTAGCTTAGAAGCGTCGGTATCATTTGCCCAAAGCCAGATCATGCCATCAAAACATGGAATAGAGGGTGATGTTCAACCTTACTTGACAGCCCTGAGAGCGTCACTGATTATGGTCAAACCTAAGCGAAGTGATCTAAATGTTGCCACACCATTACGTGTTACTGCAATTGATAACCAAGGTCGTAACCTAGGTACAATGAATCTTAATCCCCCTAGCCAATTACCTAAAACAGCTTATGCCATTGATTTTACGCCGATTGAAGGAGCCTCTACTACTATTAATTCATCGGCAGCAATGGCCAAGCTTAATGATCCTAGTGCAGCGTTTCTTCAAACAACATTAACAACCAATAATTTAGTTGAGATTAATACCGCAGATGGCGTGTGGACCAGAAATATTTACCTACCAAATTTAGCCTCAATGACAGATAAAGTTGTAAGAGTGACGTCAAGGGCTGGGTACTCGTCAAATATACATTATAGTGATCGTTCTACGACCATTACCCGTGGTAATACGCTCGTATTTAAACATATAAATGGTCAATGGATTTGTGAAGGTGAACTAGAGAACAATAAGCTAGTTTATGCCGATAACACTTGGAGTCTTAAACTCCCGCCAAACTGGATTCAACCAGGTATCAAGATGCAGTTCACTCATGGGGAGCTTTCTGGTGAGCTAAACGGCATAAAAGTAGGTGCACCTACAGAACTACTCATCCATACCATTGATATTGGCATGTTAACTGAGCCCCGTGACGCTTTTCACTTTGCGAAAGATACCTCAGCACACCGTGAATATTTCCAAACCGTGCCAGTTAGTCGTCTGACCGTTAGCCAATACGAATCACTTTATTTACCTGAAGTCATGCTGCCGAACGGTACCTTGCTGACCGACTTTGACCCAAGCACTGGTGGATGGCATCATGGTACGATGCGTCAACGTATTGGGAAAGAACTCATTTCTATCGGCATTGATAACGCCAACTATGGCATCAACAGCTCTATTAGTGAAGGCGAAAGTGGGCATCCCTATTTAGCATCGCAGTTAGCAGCTCATAACAGCCGCGGTAATTATGAGAACGGTGTAGTGACTCACGGAGGTTCTGGTGGCGGCGGGATTGTGACTCTAGATACCTCACTGGGTAATGAATTTAGTCATGAAGTTGGACACAACTTCGGCATAGGTCATTACCCCGGTGGGTTTAGTGGTTCTATCCACCGTCAAGCTGATGTCGTAAACTCCACTTGGGGCTGGGATGCCGATCTGAACAAGTTTATTCCGAACATGTCATCGAAGAAAAGTAATCAGAGCGCCTGCCTCAATGGTGAGTGCCAAGCACCTTTCGACGGTAGAAAGTTTGGCTCCGATTCCATGGCTGGAGGGGGGCCCATGTCGGCGATTAATCGGTTCACTCTTTACACTCCTTATACTGCCGCCAACATTCAGCGTAATTTAGAGTCAAAAATCGTTTTTTCAGTAGATTCTGATACTGGTTTTAGAAAATGGGATCCGGTCACCCAAACAATGGAACCCTATCAGCATAGGGTAATGGATGGAGAGCAAGTGAATGCGTCAATCAACGATTTATCGGAAGATTATCTAATAAGTTTATTTGATGATTATTCTTTAGTTACCATTGGGATGTACAACGGTAACTGGACTAGGTATATCAATGTTCCTATGGCATCCGAGAGTAATAAAGGTCGTACTATCACGATCAATCATAGAGCAGCATACAATAGCCACCTTCAGATTAATGGCGATTCTGTTCTTATTTATAATGGATTGAAAACATCCTATACCTCTGACGGTACAACGTGGAATGAAGGCGAAGCTCCAGACCTTACAATTGCAAGAGTACCAACTTCATTTGGTATTCCAGTTACCACTCTTGTGGGTTATTACGATCCTAAAGGAATATTGCCTAGTTACATTTACCCAGCCCTACATGGCTCATATGGTTTTGCTTACAGCAATGATAATGAACGCCTTTCTGTCAATAATTGTCAGCTGCAGGTAGAGACGCGCAATGGTCAGTCGTTGAACTTTAAGCTTTCTGATGTTCGTAGCAATAGCAATACGATGAATAAATTCCATGTTAATATACCTGAAACAGATCTTCCACAAAGCGCTGCGATTGTATGTAAAGGGAATGTGTTAGTCGAAAGAGCAATTGACCCGGTTAAAGCACCTTTGTCGTACACCGTAAATGGGTATAAGAAAGATGAGACCTATCACCGATGGGGAGATTATGATCGAATTGGAACCGTTGGAGATCTGTATGTGTGCGATAATCCTTACAATGGGGATAAAGAACTATTTAAACTTTCAGGATTAGGTAGTGATGGTCGTTATTGGTATTTCCCAACCAATAAAACCAATAACAGATTCTGGACGTATATCTCAGATATAAATTAACAGTCTAGCTGTTATAGTAAACCTATTTGAAGAGCCTCACTTTCAAGTTGTGGTTCTTCTTTGAGCTCAAGGTAAGCAAGTCGAAGAATCTTTGTCTTGCTTAATGAACGCTGGTCAATAGGTTACGGAAAAATGCGCTCCTACCCCCCCCTTTTTTCCTTGGGTTTCTATAATACTGTTCTGCTCCAGTCAGACTAGACACATCACTAAGGGACTTTCCCATACCAAAAGTTATCCACCTTTCCCTAATTAAAATAAAAGCTCTATCCCTTTCCTGCTGGGCGCAGGCTACATTCGTTTAACCTAACCACATAGTTTTTCTATGCTCATGGGGGTGAATTCACTTGCCACCTACCTGAACTTTAATTTGTTTAGGGATAAAAGCATAACTATCAATTTAGCAAGGCTTCCATCGCTTTGCTGTTATATATTTCTTACTGCAGTTTTAAGTTCAAGTTGTTTAGGTATAGGGGATGGTTATTTTGAGTATTCATTACCATTCTATGACTATGGGTGTGCCTAATTTTACTCGACTGAGAAAATCATCCACTTGGTCATTGGTGATGGCAATACACCCATCAGTCCAATCAAAGCTTTGAATGAATTCTGGCTTTACTTGAAAGCCGTTTTTTAAGCCGTGAATTTTTATGTCGCCACCAGGATTTACCCCTGATTTCATGGCTAGGACGGTATCTTGATGATTCGGATAGGTAATGTGGACTGAGCGGTAGTATGATGAATCATTGCTAATATAATCAAGATAATAGCGACCTTCTGGTGTACGTTGATCGCCTTCTTTAAACTTATGCCCCTGCGGATTTTTTCCTAAAGCAATTCGGTATTCCTGAACTACGGTTTGCCCATCAAGTAGGTACATTCTACGTTTGGATTTATCGACTTTGACAAGATCAACATCAGCGTAGCTAACAAGCGGCCAAGACAGTATCGAAATTAGGTATAGCATTCGTATCATAGAAATACTGCATGGTCAGAAGTAATAAAAATATCCGTTATTATGTGTCGAATAGTCAGATATTTCTAGTCTTCCTCTTGGCCTATGTTGGTGCTTTATCAATCTGATAGGTAATATTCTACCGTTGAAACCACACGTATCTTTTTGATGTGAGGCGTGTTGTTATCTCGGTCGACAATACTGAATTGTCCTTGAGATGCTCTTTTAATTTTCCCTAACGAGCTTTGTGAGTCTTTGGCGAATTTCTCTGCCACTTCTCTTGCTTGCTTGGTCGCTTCTTCAATCATATCGGGCTTGATGTCGTTAAGTCCCGAGAATGAGTAATTGACTCGGTTGTTGTAAGGATCTTGATTGAACACGATACCTTGTTTGCCTAAGTTTCCGAGTTTGTTGATGGCGGAGCGAACTAAGTCAACTTGATTGCTGTAAACCGTGATGGTTTGATTGGCTAAATAGCGAAATTCAACTGAGTTTTCTCCACCGTATTGCTGCGCTTTTTTATCAATAACAGCAGGTGAAGACAAAGAAACGTTGTTGTCTGCAATGCCTTGGCTGGCTAAGAACTCTGTCACCATTTGGGTTTGTTTTTCGATGGTGGAAAACATGGTCGGTAAATCATTGTCTGCAACGGTAAATTGAATAGGCCAGATGACGGTATCAGCAGGGTATTCTCTTTCGGAGAGCCCCTTTACAGTGACTACGCGTTCGTATTCTTTATACTTGATGGCAGTTTGCTGAACAAAAAAGCCTAGCACACCGAGTCCGAGGATCACACTTAACCCCATAATTAATGCAGAGGATGTACTCTTGATTTGCATGCCACTGTTTCCTTATGTTGGCTTTGGGACGCTTTATTATATGCGTATCATTGCGTTAAAAGCGTGAAGTGCACGCTAGAGTTTTGCAAGAGGTTGCGCTTTATTTTTAGCGCGCTTAGCTTGTTGCTTTTGAATACGAGTGGATAGTTTCTCTAAATTTCCAGGAGCCCAAGGGCTTTCTTGTGCTGTATAGAGTGTTTTGTTGAGTGCGTTTAATTCGTTATCCAATGTTATTTTTTCTTCCTCGGTTAGTTGAACGACAGCACGCCACTGCGTCAAACAGTAACTGATTTGTACGCCATCACCTTGGGATAATGCTTTTTTTAGCAGAGTGTATTCATTGCTATCTTCTTGATTAAGATCCGAGTATGAATTTGTTGTAGGATCTGAGGATTGATTTCTAAATGCCCAAGCGACGATCATGGTTGCTACCCAAAGTAGGGCGAAGAAAGCGGTAAAATAAGGCCAATATCCAGCATCTTTAATGGTTACTGTCTGCGCTTTTTGTGGTGTAATCGGTGTCGCTGACGATTGATCAAGCCATTCTCCTTTCTCAACATTCAAAGTTAATGCACTTGCTTTGCTATATTTTTGCGATTTGCTTTGAGTGTCCCACCAGGTGACATTCACTTCTGGAAGTTGGATATTGCCGATCGTATTCGGAATTAGCACCTGTTTGATCGTCATTTTAACGTCGCCATTGTCCAATGTTGTGAATTGCGGTTTCTCTGCGTAAACACGTATGGTGTCAGGATAATTGATGGCTAAATTAGGTAGCTGCTCTTGGGATATCCCCTTGACCGTTAACACTAATTCACGTGTTAATGATTCACCTACTTTCGTGTGGAAGGGGGAGTCAGTTGTCACTTTACTGCTTGCATCACGCCATGTTTGCTCAAGTGTTAATTGAGACGTTGGTAGCCACGTACCTTGGTAAGTTTCTGGTTTAGGCAATACGGTTAAAGGGAACGTTTTGGCGGGGACATCAAGTTGGATCAGACGAGTATTGCCAGTTTGGTTGCTGCCATAAACTAGGCCACCTTTAAATGCAGGCCCCGATACAGTAAAGCTACCAGATTCTTTTGCCGTGACTTGGAATTTTTGGTCTACCACGGTGACTTCAATGCCATCCAATACTCTTTGATATTGGTTTGCTTCTCCGGCTGGCTTTAATTCAACGCCTTGAGCTGAAGGAGCCGCAATTTGAGGGTTTTGCAACCTTCTAGGATCGGCTTTTATGATTAAGCGCGCATTAAGGTAAGTGCTTTCATTCGGATATAGCTCTTTACGTTCTAAATGAGATTGCATTTCAACCAAATCCGACTGCTCAGGCTCTTGAGTGTCAGCGGCAACCTGAATAGAAATGGGCTGCGTTTTGGCTCCATTTAAAGTGAAGCTTGGGATAGTAATAATTCCGAGCTTATTCGCGGCCAGCGAAACGTTCCATTCACTGCGGGTGCTGCTGTCTCCATTGATGATATTCATTGAGGTACCAAAACTGGGACGACCCAGAAAGAAATCATTCTCTAGCACACTAAAATCAATCGCGTCCGATGACGTTTTTTCATCAGCTACAACTCGCAGCTGGAAAACTTCATTTTTGACGACTTTATTTTTACTGACACTTGCGAAAAGCGTCGTCGCATAGGCGGTGGAGATAAACGCATTCAGCGCAATGAATAAGCTGATGATGACAGCAAAAAATGAACGATTAACTTGTTTCATGATTACCACTTTTTACCGTTGTTTTGTGGAGGTTGAACTTGGCTTTCTTCTCTTTGTTTCGCTTGTAAGAACATTTGTGCTTTGAGCAAGCGGCTCGGGTCACGGGCGCTTTCCACTTGTTCTAACTTTCGCAATTCTGGATCAATGGTTTGGCTGGTATCTGCTTCCATCGCTTGTGCCGTAACAGATTGTTGCTCTTTTTCTGCCTCACTTGAGGCATTTTGAGTTTGAGTGGCATCAACAGATGGAGAATTGTCTGCATTTTCCTGCTCACTCTCGCGCTGAGATGGCTCAGGTTTTTGTGCTTCGGCGTTGGGTTTGCTGTCTGCGGGCGATTGTTCTGCCGACTGCTGCTGGTTGTCTTGCGCCGTTGGCTGCTCCTCCTCACTCTGTCCCTTTGAATTTTGGGATTGGCTTGGCTGGTTATCTGCGTTGTTGCTATCAGATGACTGAGAGGAAGAATCTTGTTCGCTGTTTTGGTTTTGTTGTGAGTTTTGCTGTTGATCCTTATTGGGCTGCGATTCAGACTGTTGCTGTTGCTGTTGCTGTTGCTGTTGCTGTTGCTGTTGCTGTTGCTGTTGCTGTAAAGCTTTAGTCACAACATCAAGGTTGTGCTGAGCATCAGCATGGTCTGGTTGTTGGCGTAGTACTTGCTCATAACGTTTTTTGGCTTCTACTAACTCGCCATTTTGCGCGTAAGCGTTAGCGAGATTGTACTGAGAACGGGCATCTGTATTGGGTAATTGAGAAAGCGTCTTAACCGCTGCTGCATAATCCCCGGCTTGATATTGGGCAATACCTTTCCATTCTAAGTCAGTAAATTGCTCACTGGCACCTTGATAGTCTTCGTTATCAAAGGCTTGTTTTGCTTGCTGGTTTTGGTTGAGCCAAGGCGAAGCTTCGGCATTTGGACTTTGCAGCATCGGAAGAAACAAGATGGCGAGGGAAAAAATAAAGCCACGACGAAATAAAAGTAAGCAGGGAATCATAAGCAACAGGAGTAACCAGTATCCATTATTCACTCTGTCTTCGACGGTTTGTTTGTTCTGAGCACCCACATTGGGGTTTTCTGCTTGAGTAAGGCGAGCAATGATATCGATATCGCTATTGTCGAGACGAATTGGTGTAAAGATACCTTGCACCGATTGGCTAAGGGATTGCATATTCGCAAAGTTGGTCTTAGCGACCACGGTTTGTCCAGCGTCGTTTTTAAACATCGAGCCATCGGCCAATACGATGGGGGCACCTGCTTGAGTTCCTATCCCCATAATAATCAGCTTCCAATTGGTCCCTGCGAGTAGTTTTTCAATCTCATCTTGTTCTTGTGAGTCAATATCGTCGGTGAGCAGCACAATATCCCCTTGAGCAAGACCTGCATGGGTCATCATCTCTATCGCCAATTGAATGCCTCGGGCGGCATCGGATCCTAAATAGGGCATAATGTCCGGTGAAAGATTCGGCAACAAGTTATTAATAGTTGCACTGTCACTGGTGAGTGGGCTAACGGTAAATGCATCACCGGCGTAGGCGACTAGCCCTGTGCTGCCTTCTTTCCAGTGAGCGAGTAAGTCGAGCGCCTTATAACGGCTTTGTGTCAAACGGTTGGGTTTAATATCAGTCGCATACATCGACATTGACATATCCATCACCAGTACACGTGCATTGCTATTACTGTAACTAGGGCGAGCTTCGGTTTGAAAGCTAGGTCCGGCAAGTGCAACGACAGCGAGTAGCCAGCAAAAACTAATCAAGGAAAGTGCTGTCGATTGGCGTTTGTTGTTTGTTATGCCTAACGCTTTGGCCAAATGAGGGGCAATAAGGGTCTGCTGTTTCGAGCGCAGAGTCAACCACAGTAAAATGGCCGCCAAAGGGAAAAGCGCCAATAGCCATAATGGATTGAGAAAAACAAAATCAGACATGGTTTCTCCTCAGCACGATCAAGATTACAGAAAGCATAAGTGCTGCCAAAAGCGGGTAACCGAACCATTCAGTTTGAGGACGCCATGTTTGAGTGGCTTGGCTAATTGGTTCTAGCTGGTTAATGGTGTCGTATATGTTGGCGAGATCTTGGCTATTACGCGCTCTAAAGTATTTTCCACCGGTAATGTTGGCAATCTCAGTCAGTGTTTTTTCATCAAGATCTTGAGCAGTGTTGACTTTGCGAGTCATAAAAAACTCTTTAACCATCATTTCACCAGCACCAACGCCAATGGTGTATATGGTGGCGTCGTATTTTTTAGCAATCTTTGCGGCTTCTAATGGGTCTAAAACCCCCGAGGTATTGCTGCCGTCACTAAGTAGAATCATGACTCGCTGTGGAGCATCACTATCAATAAAGGTTTTAGTGGCAAGTCCAATGCCTTCACCAATTGCAGTTTGAGTCCCAATTAATTTGAGTACCGCTTGGTTTAACTGCTCGCTAATCGTGTTTTTATCCAAGGTCAATGGTGTTTGCAGATAAGCGTGATCAGCAAATAGCACTAAACCAAGACGGTCGCCTTCGCGCTTTTGAATGAAATCAGATAGAACATTTTTGACCGCGGTCAAACGATCTATGTATTGCCCACCTTGCTGCATGTCTTCTTGACTCATGGAGTAGGAGAGATCAACCACGAGCATTAAATCTCGGTGCTTAGGTTGTGTCGTTACCGGGTCGCCATACCAAACTGGGCGGGCAACAGCGAGTATCAGCAAACACCAAATTGCGGTGGCGATAGCTTTTATGGCGATATTGCGTGGTGACGATATCTGATCTTGTTTTGGAAGGTAGGGCAGGTGAATGGCTGCCCTTTCTTTTACTGGTGGTAAGAATCGATAAATAACCAGTGGTAGTGGTAGCAGCAATAACGCCCACCACCACAATAACTCTATATTTGCCAAAGTTTAGTTATCTCCGTTTCTTTGGCGGCAACGCATCATTTACCCATTGATAGCAGTGCTGAATCAGTTCTTTGTTCTGTTCAGTATTTTGCTTTTGGTATAAAGCTTGTTGCCACAAGTTTTCATTAGGAACAAAAAGAGGGGCAGAAATTTGAGAATCTAAAAAGGTATACCACTCTTTCCCGGTTAAATGCGCGATTTCCATTCGTGGGTAATAACACAAAGCCGCTTGACGAAGCAGCTCAATCGCAGATGAAGGTGTTAAATGGCTAAATTGTGAATTAAGCAAACGCAGCGCGGTTTTTTTCGGTGCAAGACGTTTACGACGCCAACGAATCGCTAGCACGATGATCAGCAGGCAAAGCAGCACTCCAGCCGCACTTGCCCACCAGCCCCAAGCCAATGGAAACCAAGAAGGTAATTCTGGCAGTTGCATGGCGCTTAAATCTAAAGGTGTAGCAGTTGATGATTCCTTCATTCTTTATATCCGGATAGTTGTTGCAGCAAAGGTTTCTCACTAGAGAGTGAGGTATAAGAAATTGCCATAGATTGACTCAATGATTTTAGTTTTTCTTTTTGAGATTCAAAGGCTTTTTTTAACCCTAAGCGTGTACTATTTGTCGAAAAGTTGAGCCAGCTCGTCTGTTGGTTATCGGTTACCCGTTCTAAACCACGAAATTGGGTCTCTCCTTGCTCGAGCGGATCATAAATATGCACCATTCGCACACGGTTGTGACGATGCAACTGGTTGAGTAGTGGTGTTAGTGATTCATCACAATGGACAAAATCACTGATTAAAATAACTTCGCTGCCTTTAGGACATAAACGATTCAATGCCATCAAACCATTGTGCATTGAATGAGCATGCCGTTTGGTTAAGGTGAGACTACTGAGCTGCTGGTTTTGTATCGTGACTAATTGCTGAATCAACTGCAACGGACCTTTTTGACGACTGGTCGGTTTTAACTCAACTAACGCATTTCCGGTGTCGATCACGGCACCTACACGGTCATTTTTCGCCACACTTAGCCAACTGAGTAAGCTCGCCATATGCGCGGCTTGCACCGATTTCAGCATTAACTGGGAGCCAAATTGCATTGATGTACTGAGGTCAACATATAAAATGACGGGTTTTTCCCGCTCTTCACTGAATAATTTAGTATGAGGTTTCCCAGTGCGAGCCGTGACTCGCCAATCGATCGACCGGATATCGTCACCCGCTTGATATTGACGTACTTCGGTAAAGTCCATGCCTCTACCGAGTTGTTTACTTTGATGCTGACCAAGTAATTGAGCCCACAAGCTTTTCGCTGGTGGTAACCAATGTATCGCTTGCTGCTTGTATGGAAGCAGCTCTTCAAGCGACAAACTGACGCCGTTGCTAAATTCTGGTAGGGCGGTGTTTTTGATCTGAGAACGATGTTTTGTCTGTGAGTGAGGCATACAAAACCTTAGTGCTAGGCACTGCCAACCAATGAAAGTAAGTGGGAGATCACTTGGTTTGGATGGATTCCTTCAGCTTGGGCTTGGTAGGTCAGTAACAGTCGGTGACGTAATACAGGAAAGACCATCGCTTGAACATCTTCAGGGCTGACAAAATCTCGGCCGCTCAGCCAAGCGTGCGCGCGTGCGCAGCGATCAAGAGCAATGGTCGCGCGTGGACTCACTCCTAGTTCTATCCATTGTGCCAGTTTCGCGTCATAGCTTTCTGGCTGGCGAGTAGCCATCACTAATCGCACTATATATTGCTCGATCGGCTCTGCCATATGAATGTTCAGTACTTCCTGACGAGCAGAAAAAATATCGTTTTGCGTTAATTTAGGCGGTGCGGTTTGTTCGATACCCTGTGCTTCACCACGATTTAAGCGTAAAATAGCGAGTTCATTTTCAGCATCTGGGTAGTCAACATTTAAATGCAGTAAGAAGCGGTCAAGCTGCGCCTCTGGAAGAGGGTAAGTTCCTTCTTGCTCAATCGGGTTTTGTGTTGCCATTACTAAAAAGAGTTCAGGCAGTGGATAAGTTTTTCTACCTGCGGTAATTTGCTTCTCTGCCATGGCTTCTAGCATTGCCGCTTGTACTTTAGCTGGTGCGCGGTTGATTTCATCGGCTAAGACAAGAGAGTTAAAAATTGGCCCTGCTTGAAAGATAAACTCACCTGTTTCTGGGCGGAAGATATCTGTACCCGTGAGATCCGCAGGTAACAAATCTGGTGTGAATTGGATGCGATGAAAGTCGCCTTCTATGCAGTCTGCTAAGGATTTTACCGCTCGTGTTTTTGCTAAACCAGGAGGTCCTTCGACCAGAATGTGCCCATCGGCAAGAAGTGCGACGAGCAACTGTTTTACTAACGATTGCTGACCAATAACTTGTTGGTTTAAGTGCTGTTGTAAAGACTGAAAAGCAAGCGACTGCATAAGGTTTGGTTCTCCCAATTTTTGAACAGTTAGTGAATTATCTTCTAAAAAAGTTCCATTAAAAGTGTGAAGTACGGACTGTTCGGTCAATTATTGAGCCATTGCTTGATTGGAGCTCTGTAATCATGGCATATTCGTCTATTATTATGGGGTCAATTATCCATTTCCAAAGGTAATGCTTGTCCATAAGTTTATTATCAATAAAAATATCAAGAAAATTCCTACATGGGCGATAAGTAACAGTTATTCCCAATTAGCCATTAATTAAGGGCAGAAATGATGTTCCAATTGAATTCAATGAGTATTAAAAAGAAGGTGGTGATAGGCATTACCTTTGCTGTACTAGCTTCAACCATTATTGTCGGGGTTATGGCACAGCGCCAAGCTCATGAAGTGTTAGAGCATAGCGTAATCGACATCGAACTACCTACGATGCTTGAACAAATTAGCAGTCAGATTGATCGTGAGGTTTCTCAGCTACTATTTTCTGCAGAACAACTCGCCAATAATGAATTTATTAAACAAGCGGTTCAGCAGACAGATCTTGACGCAGTGACAGAAGCGATGTTGGTTAAGCAACTTAACAATGTGCGTAGTCAGTACTCATTGAATGACGCTTCAGTGGCAAACCGGAAAACGGCTTATTATTGGAACCAGGATGGTTTCCTTCGTCAGCTAAATCAGCAACAAGATGGTTGGTTTTTTGGTTTTACTCAGTCAAATCAAAGCACCATGGTGAGTATGTTCCAAGAAACCTCTGGTGAGGTTAAAATGTTCGCTAACTATCAAAATGTGAGTGGCGTTGCCATGTCTGGTTTGTCTAAATCAATGGATGACATGGTCAACTTACTCAATAGTTTTAAAATCGAGGATACGGGTTTTGTCTTTTTGACTGACTCAAAAGGCGACGTGCAAATTCATCAGCGTAAAGATAAAGCCAGATCGTCGTTGACTCAGCTCTACGGTTCACAAGCCAGTCAATTATTGAACAAAGACAGCTTCAATCTCATTACGGCAACTTATGAAGACCAAGAAGTGTTTGTGGCTAGTGCTTATGTTAAATCAATGGATTGGTTTGTTATTGGTTCTGTGCCTGTTGCTGAAGTGTTTGCCGACTTGACAGCTGTGGCTCAAAAAATGCTGATCACAACACTGATTGTTGCAGCCATTTTCATTTTTATGGGTATCTTCTTAGCCAACAGTATTGCCAACCCAATCAAGCAGATTGCTCAACGTTTTACCGATTTAGGTAAAGGTGACGGTGATTTATCTCAACGTATTGAAGTGAAAGGTAACGATGAGATAGCTCAGCTTTCTACTGGTTTTAATGGTTTTATTGAGAAAATTCACCAATCGATGAAAGAAGTAGCGTCAACAAGTCATGCTCTTCAATCGGCAGCGGAAAGTGTCTCTGAAAAATCAAACCGAACTCACAACAACAGCCAAGAGCAACGCGATCAAACGATTCAAGTTGTTGCCGCGATCAACCAAATGGGTGCGACCATTAGTGAAATTGCCTCTAACGCAGCAACGGCTGCTGAAACGGCGAATCAAGCTTCTGGTAATACCGATGAAGGGCGTGCCGTTGTCAATAAAGCCAAAGATGCGATCAGCCGATTGGCGGCAGATATTGAAAATACTGGTAAGGTCGTTGAGCAACTAGCGTCAACCACGCAAGATATCGGATCAATTTTGGATGTTATTCGTGATATCTCGGATCAAACAAACTTGCTAGCATTGAACGCGGCGATCGAAGCTGCACGTGCGGGTGAACAAGGGCGCGGTTTTGCTGTGGTTGCTGATGAAGTTCGTAACTTAGCAAGCCGTACTGCTTCCTCAACGGAAGAGATCCAGAAGATGATTAACCAGTTACAAAATGATGCCAAAGATGCGGTAACGGCGATGGCATCTGGTAAGGTAGTGACGCAAGAAGGTGTATCCGCCTCTGATGAAGCGGTGAATGTATTGGTTAACATATCTGATCGTATTCATGATATTTCGGATCGTAACACACAAGTTGCAACCGCAACTGAAGAGCAATCAACTGTGGTTCATACCATTAACCAAAATATTGAAGAGATCAACTCTATCAATGAGGTGACGACCAGTACCGCAGAAGAACTTGCAGAAGCGAGCCAAGAACTGCGTGATCTTTCTGGTCGTCTAGACAAAATGGTTGGTAGCTTTAAGCTCTAGAATCATGAAGGGGAAATCGGTACACTTCCCCTTATTGCGTTAATTTTAGGTAAGTACAATGAGCGATTTTGAAAAAGAGCTAGAGCAACTATCTCAGCAAGTAGCTGATGAACCAGAAGTTAAGCTACCATCGTTGGATGAACAAAAAGCGATAGTGGCAGAATTGAAACAGTTGGAAGCGGATGGCAAGTTAACCCCAGAGGTGCTTGAAAAACACTTTGGCCAGTTCTTTGCTGACACTGATACACCGGTTCATTAACAAACCATTATCATCCCTTTCCTACTTGAAGCAGTAACAGTGTTGGCTACACTCGTTTATCTGCAACTTCAAGGTGTTTGGGTATAAATATAAAAGGGCACAAACGCTACGTTGTGCCCTTTTTGATGGCTAGAGCTAATGTGTTGTCGGCAACTGCTGTGCAATGTCTTGCAGTACTTTTTGAAGCATCTCTGCTGTTTGCGCTCCTGAAATTAAATGACGTTGTTCTATTATCAAAGCTGGAACCGCTTGAATCCCTGCTTCTAACCATTGTTGCTCTGTGACTGAAACCGTTTTTGCCCAGGAGTCATCATTCAATACTGCCTGGCAGATTTGCTTATCTAAGCCAAGATTGCTGACGGTTTCAAGCAGTACATTATCATCATCGACATTTTGTCCGAGAGTAAAGTAGGCACGAAATAGCGCCATTGCTAACTCAAGTTGTTTACCTTGGCTGTTTGCCCACATCAGGAGCTTGTGTGCTTTACGAGTGTTGTATATCCGCATATCGTCACTAAAATTGAATTCAAAGCCTACTTCTTTACCAAGTTTGGTGAGTGTCAGCCGCGCTTGTAGGCTTGTATCTGTTGATGTTCCATATTTCTTAGCAATATGCTCTTTTAAGTTTTCACCATTGGTTAGCATTGCAGGATTAAGTTCGAACGGATGCCAGTGAATATCGGCATCAATGGTATCACTTACCGCCAATAAGGCGTGTTCTAGTCGTTTGTAACCAATAATGCACCATGGGCAAACAACATCAGAAACGATATCAATACGCAGCTTTTTCATGGTTCCCTCTAGTGTATTTGCACAATAGTCTTATCCAATTATAGCTAGGTTGTCAGGATAAACATGTGACATGTTAGGTGCCTTCTTGGGTCAAAACTTCAGCACTCCATCTGCTTTGTTTTATCCATCCTTTTATCTTTCGGTGTTACTCATCTTGGTTTATCTAGGGAAGTTAATCTTGTCGGTATCTCGTTAGGCGCAATTTCATCTTGCTCTACGCCTTCTACCTCATACAAAAATTATTCAATTAAGGCTGATGGCGTGGTGTCTAGGTTGCCTATAATTCAACAAGTGTTTAGTGCGCGATATTGATGCGTGCTCAAGGAAGCAAGTGAAGCATTGAGAGGTTCGGCCTCTTTCAACTTGTAAATCGTTCATGACGAATAGGAACATTAGAAGTATGACAAATGTTCAATCAACAGATGTTATTTTGCATGCGTTTGACTGGCCATATCGCCTAGTGGCAGAGCGTGCCGAGCAGATTTTTAAACTAGGCTATAAAACGGTATTAGTTTCTCCTGCCATGAAGTCGTTGAAAAACGATCAAGGTACTCAGTGGTGGCAGCGCTACCAACCACAAGATTATCGTGTCATTGATAACCAACTGGGAGATACCGATGACTTTAAAGCGATGATTGCAGCTCTAGCCGAGCATGGATTACGAGTCTATGTCGATGTAGTGTTTAATCACATGGCAAATGAATCGAAGCTGCGATTAGATCTACAGTATCCAAGTAACCAAGATCTAACGCTTTACCAACAGAAGCACGAGTATTATCAAAAGATACGTCTATTTGGTGACTTGCAAGAGCCGTTATTTGACGAAGATGATTTTGTTGAAGCCTTCGGCATTAAAGATTGGAAAGACCGTTGGCAAGTTCAGCATGGGCGCATTACTGGTGGAGCGCACGACCCTGGTTTACCAACTTTGCGAGACAATGATCATGTGGTGTCTCAGCAGCAAGCTTATTTAAGAGCCTTAAAAGAGTTGGGTGTAAAAGGTTTTAGGATCGATGCGGCAAAACATATTTCCATTGAACATCTGAAAAAAGTGTGGGTTGATGACATTACGCAAGATATGCATATTTTTGGTGAAATCATTACCGATGGCGGCGCAACAAAAGAAGAATACCAGATCTTCTTAGAGCCTTATTTAAAGGAAACTACGTTAGGTGCTTATGATTTTCCGCTGTTTCAAACGGTGTTTGATGCGCTGCAAAAGAAAGGTAGCCTGAAGTGGCTCATTGATCCATATTGTTTTGGACAAGCACTGTCTAACAGCCGCGCAATTACGTTTGCCATCACTCATGATATACCGAATAACGACGTGTTTTTAGACTCGGTGATGGATGAAGGCTCTGAAGATCTCGCCTATAGTTACGTTCTTGGGCGAGATGGTGGTGTGCCTTTGATTTATACCGATTTAAACACCAGTGGTATCCTCAACAAGCAAGGTCTGCCACGTTGGCAAGATGCGTGGTGTACACCCTTGATGGCCGCGAGAATTGCATTTCACAATAAAATGCATGGGCTACCGATGAAAACGCTAGAAGCGAATGATGATCTTCTGGTGTTCAGTCGGGGCGATCAAGGCTTAGTGGTATTGAATAAGTCACTGCGTAATCAAACCGTCGAAATTAAGTGGGACAGTTCGATGATAGATCTTCTATCGCAGCAGGTGTTTGTTCCAAAAGAGAAAAACATTAAGATTGAAATGGTTGGCCGCTCAAGTTGTATGCTGTGGGCTAAATAGCGATTTATCTCCATCATCAAACAATGGCGCAGATTTTGCGCCACTATCTAATAAACTCATTTAGTGCTAAGCGATGAGCCTCAATATGAATAATTACACCGTAAATTTATTCAAAATTGCATCCTGCTCACGAATGTTTTCAGTTTGAGACTGCATCGCGATGTTAGCACTGTCTGCTGCATCTGCAACTTGAACAGAAAGATCTTTAATTTTTACCGTATTATTGTTTATTTCTTCAGCAACCAAACTCTGTTCTTCAGCGGCAGAAGCTATTTGAATATTCATATCACTGATTTGTTGTATCGCCTCTCGGATTTTAAGCAGCGCTTCGTTTGCTTCTTGGGCACTATTGACGGCTTCACCCGCAGTACTCTTACTGTGATGCATGGCACTAGCGACAGAAGTGGCACTCGATTGCAGTTTTTCAATCATATTACGAATTTCAGTCGTAGATTGTTGAGTTCGTTGAGCAAGCGTTCGAACCTCATCCGCTACCACAGCAAAGCCGCGACCTGAATCTCCAGCACGAGCTGCTTCAATAGCCGCATTCAATGCCAATAAGTTGGTTTGATCGGCAATGTCATTGATCACTTTTAAAATCGTTTCAATATTTAATGTAGCGCCTTCCAAAGCGCTCACTTCGGTTACTGCCTCATCAATACGAGCGGATAGATTATCAATAGCCCGAGTTGTGTGAGCTACAACATTGGTACCGATTTGCGTTGCATCATCCGCATCTTTGGCTGCTGATGCTGCACCTTGGGCATTATTAGCAACATCACCGGATGTGGTTGCCATTTCATGCATGGCAGTAGCAAGTTGCTCTAACTCATGCAGTTGATCACGCATCGCTTCAGCCGATTCTTGTAAGCCAATCGAGGTTATTTCAGAGCCTCTTAGAATTTCTGAACCAATGGCTTTTGACTGTATCAGTCTTTGTTGCAGAGTTTCAGTAAAGGTATTAAATCCGACCGCTAAGACAGAGAATTCTTGGTCAGTATCAGTTGCAAGGCGTTGAGTTAAATCTCCGTTACCTGAAGCCACATTTTGTATTGCCTTATTGAGCGCATCGAGCGGACGCATCAATATGCGAATCAGTACTAAGAGTAACGCAATGCTGATCACTAGCGCTATCAAGGTATAGATAATTGAACTGTTACGGAGTTTAGTCAATGAGGCATAAGCTATCTCCTCATCAAGAACCACACCTACATACCAATTTTCACCAGGTACTTTAGAAAAATCGACAGTGTAAGTTTTATCATTGATTACAGCTTGCTGAGGGTTTTCTACCAAAGGTGTCCCACCTAAGTAATCTTTCATTGGCTTACCATTGAACTCTTTTTTAGGGTGAGCAATGGTGATTCCATCTCCAGATACAATAAACACATAACCAGCATCAAACAGTTTGACGGTATTCACCAGTTCAGCCAAACCTGCCAAGCTCACATCGTAAAAGATGGCACCAATAAATTTGCCATTGTCTTTTACCGGGGTAGCAATAGAGACCAAAATTTCATTTGTCGTAGAGTCGGCATAAGGAGCGGTAATGATGAGCTTATCTGCATTTTTAGCATCGATGTACCAGGGTCTAATACGTGGGTTCCAATCGGAGCCGGGGTTCCACAATGGGTCATTACTGATGCGGGAGCCATCTTTTTCAAAGCCAATACCGGCAAGCAGGAAGGTATTTTTAACCACAGGCCGAGTAATTACACTTGAGATATTTTTAGGTGATAAATCCACTTCAAGCATACTGGTTGCATAGGCGGCAATAGCTTTACGGCTATTAATCTCAGCCCCAACGGTATTGCGCATCCCATCAACAATTTCCGTTACACTTGTTTCAACTTGGGATTTTATTTCTTCTTGAACGGTTAAATATTGTTGTGTAGTCAGCAAAGTCACGGTGGCGAGTAATAACAATGAGGATGCAGCAACAATCTTATGGCTGAATTTCATAGTCAGTCCCTTCTGTCTGATGAACTATCCCTTTCTTACTTGAAGCTGCAGCGGTGTTGGCAACGTTCGCTTATCCCAATCACATAGTGCATCTATGCTTATGGCAGTGACCTCACTTCTACTTATCTGCAACTTATTTGATTCTACTAATTAAAATATCATTAGTATAACTAAGGATTAGACATTTAACTAATAAAAAATCAATCTTTAGTTAGGGACTGTTGACCTTTCGTGATGATTTTTTGAACGGCATGGTGAAGGTTATAATCATTTCGCCAAAAACAAATCACAACTGAGTTCACCATGCCAAGGACAATGCTAACTGATAAACGATGGGAAAAGCTACTTCAAGTGATGACGAGTACCGGTCGAGTTTATAATAAACCAGAGCATCGGATGACTTTCGAAGGGATACTGTTTCGAATGAGAACTGGCGTGCCATGGAGAGATTTACCTTCTGAATTCGGTGAGTGGAGTACCGTTTATAGACGCTTCAACCTTTGGCCTAGAAAAAGCATTTTAAAACTACTTTTCAATCAGTTATCTAGCATGGCTGATTTTGAATGAGTCTTTCTAGACGGTTCAATTGTCCGTGCTCATCTGCATAGTACTGGTGCGGCAACACCAGATAGTGAGTGCATTGGAAAGAGTCATGGCGGTAATTCAACTAAGATCCATCTAGCTGTAGACAGTGGTGGATTACCTATCTGTTTTGACCTTTCTGAGGGGCAACGACACGATATTGTCCATGCCGAAAGCCTTGTAGAACAGTTAGATGAAGTGAATACCATTGTTTGTGACAAAGGCTATGATAGTGACCCCTTTCGACATTTTGTCCAATTAAAAGGTGGAACAACCGTCATAGCTAAACGCAGCTATGGGCAAGATATAGACAAGGAAAGTATGGATTGGTGTTTATATAAGTATCGTCATTTAGTTGAAAATGCGTTTGCTAAAATCAAGCATTATCGAGCAATATCAACTAGATATGACAAGTTGAAAAGGAACTATGCCAGCATGGTATCGCTGGCATTTATGTTAATGTGGCTACCAATGCATTGCTGAGCATAAAACGTACAGTAAAGATCAACACGCTCTAGTAAATTTATCTTTCTTCACCTAGTACTAAAGAAAAAAGCTGATGATATTGTTGCATGTCGTCATTAAATAGTTCGCTAATGATCTGTGATATTTGAGTACCAGATAGCTTGCGTTTTTGAGCCTCGCGTACCCTTAACACCATTTGGCATTCTGCCGATAAGTGGCTTTCTTTGTGTGGTTGCCATGTCGAAATATCATGACTTAAACGATTCAGTTCAATTTTTGGCTTAAGTTGGGCAATTTCCAGTTTAAGCACTTGCAGTAGGTGAGCGTAAATCTCGTCATTTTGCTTGCACTGGTTTAGCTTGTCGATGGCAGCTAAACTTAGCTCCGAAAGCGTTACGTAGCCGGCTTGATGTGGAAACGGTACGCAAAGACGTGCCGAGAAATCTACTCTTTGGATTTGTGTGTTTGGAAAAAAAGTCAGTGAGCACAAACAGTCTAAAGGTATCCAAAATGCTTGTCCTGCTTCAATCGAATACTCGTGTTTACCCAATTTACACAAGGCCAAGCCACTTGTGACTCGAACTAAGCTGTGTTTGATGACTTTTTTACGAGGAGTAACGACTAAGTTTACTTGCAGTAACGTTTCAAAATGAATCGCGTAGTTCATGTTTGTTCTCACCAATTTCGGGGCGCTAAGAGTACCTTGTCTCACAGAAAATGCCAAATAGACGAACTAATTTGCACTAAGTCTGGTCTGACCTTCACGAATCTGTTACGACTGTAGCTGCGAGCTGCGCCAACTACGCGTAGAATAAGCCAGTTTTTTATTTGATGTATAAAAATATGACCACCACAACTGATCCTTATGTAGACATCCGTCCATACAATGACGATGAAATTCCGGCGGCGATTGACCGCCTGATTAATGATGAAGAATTTATTGCAGCGATTTTGCAACATCGATTTGATAAGCGTTCTGCTTGGCTAAAATCAATGCTTAGTCCGTTTGTGAAAGTGTATCTAAAATTTAAATGGTCAAAGTTAAAGTCAGTTGAAGCCATTCAGTTGGAAGTTAAGAAATACTTAACTAAGACATTAACATCGACTACTCAAGGGGTTACCTTTAGTGGCTTGGACAAACTGGATAAGCAGACGGCTTATTTATTTGTCTCTAATCATCGCGATATCGCGATGGACCCAGCGTTGGTTAACTATGGTCTTAATACCTCTGGCCACAAAACAGTGCGGATTGCTATTGGTGACAATCTATTGAAAAAACCCTGCACGACAGAATTAATGAGGTTAAATAAAAGCTTCATTGTAAAACGTTCTGCGAAAGGGCCTCGTGAAATGATGAAGGCATTAGGGACACTATCGGCCTACATTAAGCATTCCTTGGATACTGGTAATTCGGTATGGATAGCTCAAAAAGAAGGTCGAGCTAAAGATGGCAATGATTTCACTGATCCTGCCATTTTGAAAATGTTTCATGTTGAAGGACGTAAACAGAAAATTGATTTTGCCAGCTACATTCAGTCTCTGAGGATCGTGCCGGTTGCGATTTCCTATGAGAATGATCCTTGTGATATTGCAAAAGCGTGTGAATTGTACGAAAAAGCCTCTAGTGGTCGCTATGAAAAAAGTGAGTTTGAAGATATTGAAAGCATCGTTCAAGGGATCGTTGGAGAGAAAGGTCGTGTCCATGTCGCGTTTGGTGAGGTTATAGATCAAGCGTTTGAGACGCCAGATGCACTCGCGCAAGAGATTGATCGCCAAATACACGCAAACTATGAGCTATTTCCAATCAATAAATTAGCAGCGGATATCGAAAGTAGTGATATCACCCCTGATGTCCGAGCACATTTAGAGCGTAAGTTGACTCAGATACCAGAAGGGGCTCAACGTTATCTGCTCGATAGCTATGCAAACCCAGCCAAAAACCAGTTGTAACTAGGCCAACACGCCCTAATAGAAAAGAGAAGTGAGGCGCTTCTCTTTTACTTTCCTATACCTTTCCTACTTGAAGTTGCAGCGGTGTTGGCTACGTTCGCTCACCCCAATCACATAGTTTATCTATGCTCATGGGGATGAACTCACTTGCCGCCTATTTGCAACTTCAAGTTGTTTGGGTATAGTTTGTTTCTTGTTTCTTGTTTCTTGTTTCTTGTTTCTTGTTTCTTGTTTCTTGTTTCTTGTTTCTTGTTGCTGCTATCTGCATATGTTTTTACTAGCGTGCTACAGCACCACCTAGTGTTAAAGTAGTTGGCCACTTACTAATAACATTCCCCCCTAAGTAGATATTCCCATTGACGGTCATGGTGTCTGGGAATTCTGTTATTTTAGACCCACCAATAAACAAACTGCCTTCAATTGTTAGCCCTTCCGGTAGAGTGGCTAATGGGGTGCGAATGACACTGAGATCACCTTTTACTTTGAAATTAGCGGGTAATTTCTCGAGTTGAGTATCGGTGAAATTGATGTAGCCACCAACCTTTATCCCTCCTGGCCACGATTTGATTTGGCTACCGAGTAAATTGGCGTAACCACGGATGGTGGTTCCCTTGGGTACGTTTTTTAACAAGCTATTTGATGCATCTAAACTACCTTGTACATTTAGCGCCTTAGGTAATGACAGAATAGAAGTTTTCGCTATGTTTAAATTGCCTTTGAGCGTGAGATCATCAGGTAGGGAGGTATAAGGTTTATTACGTAAATCCAAATTACCGTAGTTATCGAGGTGGTTGAGGATTTTGTATTGATCCAAGGATTGTGACCAACTAAAACTGGAAAAAATGAGGGTGAATAATAAAAATAAAAGCCGGATTCTGTTCATAGCATCCACTTATCCAAAACACTTGCTAACAGTATCGGCCGATTGCTACTTTGCTTCAATATCTGTTTAGTGCAAATAGAAAAAAAGCGAGCTAATAGTTGCTCGCTTTTGGTCATTATTATCAAGGCGTAATTAGCGAGCCAAAGATCGTGACTTCAATTCGAAAATGAGTTTTTCTGCACTGACTTCAAATTTAAAACGCGCGTGCAGTTCAGTTGAATTTTCCTCGATAGGAGATGCTTCATATTCAACGTTGCTTGATACTTGTTGGGCTAATGCTAAGTATTTTTCAAACTCGGCCTCAAGCTGAATCTTGTTAGGAGCCATAACCATGACCTCTGCAACTTCATCGCCTTCTTTGATAATAAAACCAATTTCGCCAGCGCAGCCGCATGCTTCACAGACTTGGATATCTACGTCGTTTTCGATACTCATTTCGAATCCTCATATTTAGTGTGTGGTTATTCTAGCGAGCAAATGGTCGACTAGCTACAAAAAAGCAGAACATATCTACATTAAAACAGTACGTCATGTTGATGATTTAAAACTATATTGAAAGATAATGTAACCATAGAGTGTGATGGCGATCGAAGAATCACTAGTTTTCGTGTCATTATTTTGTCAAAACAGTGTTGAGTTCGTTGCGAATTGGCAATGATTGTTAGATTATGCGATTGATGTAATTATTACTATTATAAATTGCGCCTAATTCATTCGTTTACTGGTTGATATTACGGAGTAGGTTAACTTTATTAGCGATTGCTAAAGAAAAGTAACACCAAACTAGCAGATATGACTTAGCAAAATGCTCTGGATAGGCGTTGCTATTTTTTTGTGCGATTTTTAGACAGGGAAAACGCACTGCAATGATGAGGCGTTTAATAACACTATCATCACAATTGATGGATTAATAAATAGAAGAGCTTAAACCATGCCAAAGCGTAGTAAAGAAGATACTGAAATCACCATCCAAAAAATAATGGATGCTGTTGTTGATCAGCTATTGAGATTGGGTTATGACAAAATGTCATACACCACTTTGAGTCAACAAACGGGTGTATCTCGTACAGGGATTAGCCATCACTTTCCAAAGAAAACGGATTTTACGGCCGCGTTAGATGGCCGAATTTTCAAACTTTTCGTTGAATATTTAGATTTTGAAAATGATCTTGCTCAGTTTTCAAAGAGTTGGATCACAGCATTAAATAATGCGCAGTTTTTAGCTATTTTGCGATTGCTTTTTCACCACATTGTCACGAACGAATGTGCTGATGAATTCGCTGCAAATGGTATCGACCGTTTATACAAAACGACGGCAGCACAATTTGGTAACGAAAGTGCAAGAGAGCTTGAATGGCTAGTGGGTAAATCATTGATCAAAATGAGTCAATAATTTGTCATTCAGATTCGAAAAATAAAGCCAACCATTCGGTTGGCTTTGTTGTTTACGCTACCAATTTGGTGAGTAGCCAAATCGATTAATGGCTTAATCGTATATAGTCGGGATCGGTTTGCGTTTATGCTGAGTCATCTTATAGATAGCGACTAGACGCTCCACGACATGTTGCGCTACCTGCTTACCTTCAAGAAAATCATCAATTTGGTCGTAAGTTAGGTTTAAAGCATCTTCATCGGCTTTCTGAGGTGCAAGCTCTTCTAGATCCGCTGTGGGTGTCTTTTGTACTAATAATTGCGGAGCACCTAATTGAGCTGCTACGGCGCGTACTTGACGTTTACTTAAGCCAAATAAAGGAGCAAGGTCACATGCACCATCGCCAAATTTGGTGTAAAAGCCTGTGATGTTTTCGGCGGAGTGATCGGTACCGAGAACCAAGGCTCCAACACAACCAGCAATTTCATATTGTGCAATCATACGTGCACGTGCTTTAACATTTCCTTTCACGAAATCAACTTTAGCCGCATCGGTTGGAACTAAACTGGTCCCTTGCAGTGCTTCAAGAGAAGCTGTATGTAAGCCATCAACTCCCGCTTTAATGTTAACGGAAACAGAATATGTCGGTTGAATGAAAGAAAGGGCAATTTGTGCTTCCTCTTCATCTTTCTGTTCGCCATAAGGCAAACGTACGGCAATAAATTTGTAGTCATTAACATTGTGTTCTTGGTTTAGCTGTGTAACCGCAAGTTGAGCTAAACGACCACATGTGGTTGAGTCGACACCGCCACTAATACCGAGCACGAGCGATTTGCAGCCAGACTCAACAAGTTTACGTTTAATAAAGTCAACCCTGCGTTCTACTTCATACGCTGGGTCAATGGATGGGAGAACGCGCATCTCATCACGGATCATTTTTTCCATTAGAGTTCCTTTTCCTGCAAGCAAAATAAATCTTTCGTGTATCATACCTAAATCACGAAATTAGAAAACCGAGAAAGTAATTTTCAACGTTGAATAAGGATTGCTATGACAAAAATCGCTGTCTTTGGAAGTGCTTTTAACCCGCCGAGTTTAGGTCATAAAAGTGTGATTGATTCTTTAAGCCATTTTGATTTGGTGCTTCTGGTACCGAGCATTTCACACGCTTGGGGCAAATCAATGCTAGATTATGAGACCCGCTGTGAACTTATTGATGCTTTTATTAGTGATTTAGCATTAAGTAATGTAAAAAGATCGACAGTTGAAGAGCATTTACAGCAACCTGGTGAAAGTGTGACGACTTATGCAGTTTTGTCATTACTGCAAAAACAATTTCCTGACGCTGACATTACTTTTGTTATTGGCCCCGATAATCTGTTTAATTTTGACAAATTTTATAAGGCTCGGGAAATTTTACAGCGTTGGTCGGTGATGGCGTGCCCTGAAAAAGTGGCGATAAGAAGTACGGATATTCGGCATAACCTGTCAGATAATTCTGATATTAGTGGTTTGACAACCAAGTCTGTGGAAATGATCTTGCAACAAAGGCGCCTATACTAGAAAATCCACAACCTCAAAGTGGTCGGAGTAGTTGTTGTTAATGAAATTAAATGTTGCCGTTTTAGTATTGATCTTATTTTCGTCAGTGACGAAAGCATGCGATCTCTATTCAAACTCATTTTTAGAAGAAGGCACCAGTAGTTCTGTAATGTTTCAAGCATCGGGCATCTGTTTTTCGATGCTGGACGGTATCGACTATGTTTCGACTCAACTCTCGGCTATCGGTTTGGTGGATGATAATACACCCACAAACTCTTTATATTGGTCTAACTGGGTTTTAAAAACTGACGATGATCCAATTTTCACTCAAAAGTTAGCGACAAGCTACATCGGTTTTGGGGTGTGGATGCCTCAAGAGCTGCATGAAGAAAAGAGTAAAATGTCTACCGAAGAATGGCTAATGAGCCATGGTATTCAAATAAGCTTTGGGTTTGGTGAAAAGAAAATTGGCGAGCCTCGCATGCGTATTGATTATCGCTGGCATGAAGATTACGATCTCGACGTAATGATGCAAGTTGAAGTTCCTTTCTAGTTATTTAATACTTTTCTTACCATTTGTTAATACTCATCCCATATACCCAAATAACTTGAAGCCGCAGCGGTGTTGGCTACATTCGCTCACCCCAATCACATAGTTTATCTATGCTCATGGGGATGAACTCACTTGCTGCCTAACTTCAAATGGTTTGGGTATAGAACAACCTGCTTTTTATCTACAACATCACTAAACTGGCGGTGCCTAAAAAAGCAAAAAAGCCGACAACGTCTGTTATCGTAGTCAAAATTACAGATCCTGCAAGCGCTGGGTCCAGTTTGAACTTATCTAAAGTAATCGGGATTAAAACACCAAACATTGCCGCTGTTATAATGTTCACAACGATAGCGAGGGAAATGGTTGTGCCGATCATGGTGGATTGAAACCACAGGCCAGCTAATGCACCGATGATTAATGCCCATAGCAATCCATTAATAGAACCAATACCAATTTCGTTTTTGAGTAGAGCGAAACGGTTACCCGGCGTAATTTGGTTTAATGCCATGGCGCGAACCATTAAGGTTAAGGTTTGACTGCCCGCAATGCCACCCATGGAAGCAACGATTGGCATAAGTACCGCTAAGGCCACGACTTGCGAAATCACATCCTCAAATAAACCGATGGTGATTGAAGCCAGAATTGCCGTTAATAAGTTGATACCTAACCAAAGGCCGCGCTTTTTCGAACTTTTTATTATGGGGGCGAATAGGTCATCGCCTTCGTCCATACCCGTGCCCGCCATTAAGCGCGCTTCATAAATTTCTCGTTGAGTACTGAGAGCAAATTGCCAGTCAATTTCGCCAACTAAAGTATCCGTTTCATCAATCACGGCAACCGTTGGCAACTGAGCATGCTCTAAAGCTTCGACGGCTTCAGATAAGGATTGATGGGCATTAAGGGTAAATATTTCCTCTTGCTTTAAGTTTTTGAGTAACGTTTTTCCATCGGCCAGCAAAATATCGGTGTAGGTAACAATGCCGCGGAATTTTTTAGCTTTGTTAATCAAATAAATGTGCTGAGGAGAATCATTGTGGTATTTTTCGAGTAGTATTTTTGCTTTATCTACGCTGATACTAAAAGGTAAAGTGTAGACCTTACGGTCTGCCCAGTGACCGATTTCATCATCCTCATAGGCGCTTGCTTGGTCGTACAGTTCCAGTTCGTCGCGGCTAATTAATCGAAGTGCTTCACTGATAATCTCGTCAGGCAAAGAGTCTGCCCATTCGATGAGGGATAAGTTATCGAGTTTGGCTAACGTCAGTTTAAGTTCGACTTCAGATAACGCATCAATAATTGAGAAACGTACATCAGCACGCATTTCCGTTAATACATCAATGTGCATTTCTAGTGGAAGGCTGCGCCATAACCGGACACGTTGCTCAACAGGAAACGCTTCTAGAATGATCGCTATTGAACCTTCATCAAGGCCGTTTTCAACATACTCGCCAAGCATGTCTACCTGTTGTTCGTCATCCGCTTTTGAAATGGCTTCAATCTGAAATGATAAGTCTTGATATTCGTTCAACGCGTTACTCCAGTTGGAAGTTGTCGTTTCTCTTTTTTCTTCACTGCTTTTTCGGGGGCCGTATTCAGAACAATGACAGGACGAATGATAAATAAATTATTGGGGTAGAGTATTTTATCGCCATCGATATTCTCTAAAACCACATTCAGTAAATTCATATCGACAATTTTGCCTTCAATCATATTTGCTCCGTCAACCACTCGTACCCACAGGCCAATTCGGCAGTTATTTTGTACAAATAAGACGAGAAAAGATGTCACATTACTGAGCAAAGACCAAGCCGCAAATAGACCGACTCCGAGTAAAGCAAATAAGGATGAACCTACGACAAGCAGACCTCGTAGTTCCACTCCCCACATCATTAAAATCGCAATTATCAGTAGTGTAAATAGCATCGATTTAACCAACCAACGAGCTCGTTTTAAACGATGGATATCCGCTTTACCGATCACCATGTTTTCAAAAAATCGCAAACAATATTTGGCAAGTGTTGGGTAACAGATTAGCACGATAGCGGTGATGAACCATTGGTAATGCAGTTGAAATAAGTTTAGGTAATCCATGGTTAGTTATGCTTTGGGATTTGCTTCAAAATAGCTGAAATTCAATGAATTACAACCTCTAATTATGGAAAGTTGTTTAATTAGAGCGGTGTTGCGAAAAAAGTCGACAACGCTTTGTTTTTATAATTAATTAAGGCTAAAGCGGATCGTTAGCTTCTAAGATGGGAGTTAGCGCTGATGGTTCAATTTCTGGGTTTTTCATCATGCTTGAGATACGCTGCAAAGATGACAGAATCAGCGTTTGTTCCCAAGAACTTAAGGCTTGAAATTGGTCGATGAAATTGTTTTGTAGCAGGGTAGGTGCATTTAGCAGCAGTTGGTTACCTTCTGTTGTCAGTAGCGCATGCACTTTACGTTTATCTTTTTGGTCTCGCTGACGGGTAATTAAGCCTCGTTTTTCCAGTCGGTCAAGAATACTGGTTGCGGTTGCTTGGCTCATGTTGGTATTACTGGACAATTGCCTGATGGTCACGTTCTCGGAACTTTTAATTTCTCTCATTAATAATAGTTGCGGACTGGTTAGTCCGAAATCTTTATTGATTTTTTTTGAGTGGAGATCGGTTGCTCGAATAATTTGGCGTATAGCGATGAGCACTTCTTCATGAATATTCACACTTTCCTCCGTGAAAATGGGTTGGGCTGCTCAAGGTTATGAGCAGCCACCATTCGACTATTTGGCCGCTTGTTTAGCCGCATTAATCCAGGAATCGAACAACTGTTGATGTGCTTTAATCCAACCATTGGCATGGGATTCAATATCTTTGGCTGAGTTTTTCCCTTTACTCATGATCATATTTTGAGCGCTGACGTCATTGATATCTAACTTTATGATTTCAAAAAGTTTGGCAGCAGCAGGGTTTTGCTGAGCAAACTTTTTGTTGGCCACAATGCGCATGCTGTTCATTTCGAAGCCAAAGTTTTTACCGTTTGCTAGCGTGGTATCAATATTTTTACGTTCACCGGGTAGAGCAGAAAACGGTACTTCAAGCCATACCACGTCTTTGCCCGGAACTAAAACACCACTGACCCAATAAGGTGTCCATGTGTAGTAAAGAATGGGATCGCCTTTTTTATAGCGTGAAATAGTATCGGCTATAATGGCGGCGTAATTTCCTTGGTTATGAGTGACCGTAGGACGTAGACCGAACGCAGTCAGTTGCTCTTCAATCACTAATTCACAACCCCAACCAGGGTTACAGCCAGTTAAATCGGCTTTGCCATCATCGTTCGCATCAAAGAGTTTAGCTATTTTGGGATCTTTCAATTGCGCAATATTAGGGCGTGTTGATCTTTCGTGAGTGTTTTTTAAACAGCATGGTAAAGAGTTATAATTTGCTTCGCCAAAAGTAAAACCATAACCAATACCATGCCAAGAACAATGCTAACTGATATTCGCTGG
>NZ_CAWPQZ010000042.1:0-29710 GCF_963889785.1 Vibrio sp. S12_S33
GTTTACGGGCCGCAGGAAATAGTCATATGCAAATGTCAGATCACTACGCGCCTGCTAGGGCGCTGCCAGTAGGAAAGCCTTATAGGCGCATATGAAAAACCACCGGCTATGCCGGTGGATACTTTTTAAAAATGGCGGAGAGACAGGGATTCGAACCCTGGGTACTCTATTAAAGTACGTCGGTTTTCAAGACCGGTGCTTTCAACCACTCAGCCATCTCTCCATGCGGCGTATAATAAGGATTTCTCTAAATCCTGTAAAGCACAAAAAGAATAAAAAAGATCAAACGTACAAGAAATAGGCACGCCGTCTAACTTACGATCACACCATCAACATTTAAACAGGCAAAAAATTTTAACAAATTGATTTCATTTGATTTTTTACATGTCATTTGGGAAGTAATAATTTGTTATTAAGAAACTTGTTGATTTCTGAATGAGTCTCTTAGTTTCATATTGATAAGCGTGCATTTGAATATGCGATACGTATAGTTGTCACACCTTTAACTACTACACATATATAACCATTACAATTATGACTAATTTAAACACATTCAAACACTCAGTTTTGACTATTCTACTCTCAAGTTGCTTTTATACCTCACAGGTATCTGCCGCATCCACGTGTGAAATCAACACACTTTATACCTCACAAAACCCGCTTCTTGCTGTTGAAAGTGCCGATCTCGATTGCCGCAATGAATGGTTTTCAGCTAATGTCACGCATGCTCAAACTGTTTTCAGCGATCATCTCGTTGAGCAAGCACAAGTACGCTTATTAAATGAAGTAAACAGCTACCAAGGTGAGCCCGATCAAGCTGTGATTATAAATAACCTTGGTGAATTTATTCGTGCCGCTTACTACGTTCGCTCTAAAAATAAGCAACAGCTTGGTGAATTCTCTGATGCGCTTGATCTAAAGCTAGCTCAAACTATTAATGCTTTTATCACCTCCCCTTATGCGATTAATTATGGTCACGAGCAAAGCTCTGCATTGAAAAGCATGACCATTATGGTGGATAATATTCGCCGTTTACCACTAACAATGGCTAACCAGTTAGCCTTACTGAATCATTTCACCCCTGAAAGCGCTGAACATATCAATTTCGTTAATTCAATGAATGACCTTTTCCGTGCAATGAGTGGCCACTCTGGTAATGATGATTTCTATGCAGATCTGGTAAACCACCCTGAGTATCTACACCAACTCGAACAGTTTATTTACGATAATGAATGGGCACTAGAAACTAACGCTAGCTTTATTGTAAGTAACGCTTCACGTGAAATGAGCCGTTTATTAGCAAGCCCGCATAAAGAAACGAAACAACAAGTGCTATCAATTCAAAAGAACCTGCTTGAGCGTTATCCATTGGGTGATAAGAGCGCTAAGACCGATAAGATTTGGGTTGGCATTGCAGAAATGGTGAGCCACTTTGCACCAGAACAAGTTGAATCTATGGGGCTAAGCAATAGCAAGGCACAGTTCGAGTCCTTAGTAATGCCATTTATCTACCCTTGTGATGGACCTGCTATTGTACGTGCGCAAAAAATGGATCAAGCACAAGCATTAGAAGTCTGTGCAATCCTTAATGAAAAAGAGGCTGACTTCCATCAGATAGTAAATAGCAATGGCATACCAGTTGCTGATGATCATAACGATAATGTTGAAGTGATTGTATTTGATTCAAAGCTCGATTATGCCACTTATTCTAGCTTCCTCTTTGGAAATACGACCAATAATGGCGGCCAGTATTTAGAAGGTAACCCTTCAAACCCAGATAACAAAGCTCGCTTTGTCGCTTACCGCAATGAATACGCTAACGGTTTTAGTATTCTGAATCTAGAACATGAATATGTACACTACCTAGATGGCCGCTTTAATTTATACGGGGATTTTGGCAATGTATTACGTGAAGGTAACGTTGTGTGGTGGCTTGAAGGCTTTGCCGAATACATGCATTACAAAGAAGGTTACAACGCTGCAATTGAGCTAGGTAAAACTCATACATACTCACTGCCAGAAGTAATGGCAACAACCTACTCACACGACACTAATCGAATATACCGCTGGGGATATCTTGCTGTGCGTTTCTTAATGGACAACCACCCAGAAGAGGTTGACCAACTCTTAGTGTTCGGCCGTAATAACAACTTCAAAGCATGGGCACAGAAGAACCAAACTATTGGTCAGCAGTACAATCAAGAATTTGTCGCTTGGTTAGATACATTAGAAACCACGAACCAACCAACTACATCTGGTGGAAAAGACCCCATTGCTTCTGAGCTAGCGCTTAATACTTCAATTACGCTTGAAGGTGAAAAGCACAGCGGACAACAATTCTATATTGACATACCTGAGTTCACTCGCTCACTTGAGCTATCGATTCAAGGTGAAGGCGATGCCGATTTATATGCGAGTTTCGATCGCGTGGCGTACTACTATGATCATGACTTTACATCTTTCAGCCGTGGTAGCAACGAACACGTCATTATTGAACCTCAAGCAAATGGCTACATTAAAGCAGGCCGTTATTACATCAACATTTATGGTCGTGAAGCATTCAACAATGTTGAGCTTTTGGCTAAAGCGGAAGTGGAGAATCAGGGCGGTAACCAAGGTGGCAACGCAGGACAAGATGATTTAGCGCCTGTTGTTCTCACTACAGATGAACCCATCAATCTAGATGTCATGAACACCCGCTATCTGACTTTTAATGTACCTAAAGGTAAAGAAACAGTACGTATTTGGGTTACCCCAACAACCCAAAAAAATGAAAATCAAACTAATCATTTAAGTAATGTCGATCTTTATGCCGCACAGTCTCATTGGCCAACACCAGAACAACATGATGCTGCGTCACGTTACACTGGAAATCAAGAGTTCATCGAGCTTAAAGTAAATCAAAAGGGCCATGTCTATTTCATGCTAAGTAATAATGGAAACAAAGCTGAAGTAGAGGTTTATACAACGGCCTACTAATTTAGTACTGGGGCTGTTGATCTTTGCTGCATGTTTTATGTTCAGCAATATATCGGCAGCCACATTAACATAAATACCAGCGATAATATGCTAGCATAGTTTCTTTCCAGATTGTCGTATCTACTTGAAATAGCTTGATAATGCTTAATTCTTGCGAAGGCGTTTTCGACCAAATGACGGTGCTTGTATAAACACCAATCCTTGCTGTCTTTCTCTATATCTTATCCGTAATTTCGCTTAGCAATTACCGTTTTTCCGCCTTGCTTCTTAACAAAACAGCGAAAAAGTTCGCTGTCATATCCTTTATCAAAAACGATGGTATTAACTTCATCGAGTTACTCTATTAAACTTTCCGCATGTATTAGAAACCTCCATCACTGACTCGTTGGTTAAAAGAGTTTCTAAGTCGGTTAATTTCTGCATTGAGCCTTTGCTTAAAGTCTGGAAAAGATAACGACTTCGTTTGTGTCAATTCTAAAAGCTCAAAGATTATTTTTGTTTGGTTAAGGTTGCGTTTGTAAGCTAAGCGACGTTCAGGTGTGATTAGGGATGGGCGGAATTCCTTCGGAAAACCGTTTTTTTGAAGGGAAGTCGAGATTGTAACACGTGTGTAATACACGCTATTTGGAAGTCTGAACAAATACATCTGTATTATCCTTTTGTATTTGTCGACTTTTGAAGTATAAAAACGAAAAAACCGCTGTAAAAACAGCGGTTTTTCTTTAAAAGTGGCGGAGAGATAGGGATTTGAACCCTATCTCTTTGAAAACCTATATTTATCAAGCTCTTGAGTTTGTTAGCTTTCTTCGATTATCAATCAAATGTCGCGTTGACAGTTGTGAATCACATTTAGTATACAAAAACAGCTTAACTTAGCAAGTGAATCAAGCAGATAACTCGATAAAATTTTATAGGAATTTGCCTACTAAGAGTACCAGGGGAAACCGTATCCACTGTATAAAAGAATGCTAATTTTAACCCCAATAGAGGATAAATATGATATTATCCTCTATTGGGGTTAAAACGTTCTGGAGAGTACAATGTTGATTACGGGTCCCAAGCAGTTAGGCATATACCTGAGAGATATCCGTCGAAATCAAAAGCGCAATCAAACCAAAGTCGGCGATATTGTTGGCTTAAAGCAAACAACCGTATCCAAATTGGAACGAGATCCTGCCTCTTCAAGTATTGAGAGCTTAATGCGTCTTTTGTCATCTCTCGACCTTGAGCTACATATTGAAGATAAGTCTGCAAGCAGAGAGAAAGCCAAGTTTCGTGATGCTGACGATTGGTAAATCGTCTTAAACGAAACCAATATCGAAGAAAGCAGCCAGAACCTTGTAATAGTAACATCTACACATAAGCGGGAGATGGATGAGATCGTCGGTGATTACCAGGTTGACCTCAGCGGAAAGTTCTAGTGAATCATGATCCATGCTCAATGTTATAGACTAACTTGTAAATCTCAATATGTGTCCAGACGAATTGCTTGGTGATCACAGATGAATTGCAGCTTCTGAAACTCACAATTGGACAAAAGTGAGTTTCTGAAAATCGAACATTAGCAATCTATGAATAAATTTTTATAATGCACAACGTGTTCTTTTGGTAGAGTTCACAGTGCGTATTATGTCTCATTAGGTTAAGTCAAGCTTCATACCAACAACTTGCACACACTCTCACTTTGAGTGCGGAAGGTTGGGGTGGACTTAAAATGCACTTTGACCGATTGGAATTACCAACAGGTCAATTAGTTAGCGCTTAAAAAATCATCACTGGATTAGCATTGTTAGAGGTCAAGTCAGAGTTAAAACTTAAAGCATTGAAAACATTAAAAAAATATATAAGATCTATTGAGAGGATTAAGTTCAACTAAAGTTAGTGACATTGTTGAAAGATCAAAAAAGCCGACAAACATGTCGGCTTTAAAATATCAGTTTAGTGTTAATTATTGCATAATAAGAACAGCTTTCTTTGCTTTGCCTGCTTTGATCGCAGCATTACAAGCTTGAGATAACTTACGCATAGCCTCAACTTTACGTGTGTTACTGACTTCATTTCTTTTTGAACGCATAATTTATCCTTTCAGTGCCAAAACTACACCATGCAGTATAGTTTAGTTGATCAGCATACCTTTTTGCAAGCATATTATAAAATGACACCAGTCTTTCATCTACAGCTGATGCAGTATAAACGATACCTTTTCTACTCGCTGAGTGAGAAAGTATCAAAGCAGCAATAACACGACCCAATAAATTCAACTGACGTCTTGTTACTGTTTTTTGGGGCGGTTCAAACCATGTTTCATTGTCTATGTTTGATTGTAAATCAAACTTAATTTCATAGCAATTTTCACCAAGAGTCATTCCAACAAGAGCTTCGGTTTCCTCTAAACGCTCGTCACTAAAATCACATTCAGTTGAAGGAGTTAAATATATAACATATTCATTACCTTCAATATTACATTTAAGCTGATCGACAATAAACTCTAAGTCCACCTCGATAAACTCAATTGCGGGTAAGTTCTTATGGTCGAGAAATCTAAATGTTTCCGCCAAATCCCCTAACGTAGTATCTGTCACAGTTTCGACATTTGATTCTATATTGTAATTTATAAATCTTGCACCCGCAGCCAAAGCTTTAGCCTCAATAGCTGCAAGAGGAAATCCAGAATTACTAACACCGAGAACAATCAAAAGATCGTTGGGATTCCAATCTAAAGCAAAAAGGTCGACGCAAGGAACATCTTTGTACTCAATGATGCTTTCAGGCTCAGATAAACAGCCATGGATATGAATTGCACTTCCGCCTGCTTTTTCGATAAGGCAATCAATATTAAGAGTATAATGCTGAAAATCTACGCCTAGTGATTTGCAGTATGTTTCAAGGAACATACATTCTAAATGGGCTTTGTTTTCTTTATAAGTACTGTATTTTTGACATGCTTTTTCAATATGTTCTTTAAGTTCACCTACATCGGAAGTCTGAAATGCTTGATACTCAGGACTCTCTTGAATAACTTCATATGTAGGTAAACCTGAAGGGACCGATAAACCAGCCCCCGATAAAATAATCACTTTCATAAGTAGGTTACGTTCTTTCTCGTTCTAATCATAAATTTTCAAACGTTATAAAGTCATCTTATCAATGATGGCAATCTATTGATAGATAATTATGCAACAAGGGTTGCATGCCATTAAATATCAATGACGCATTCACAAAAATCACAATTGTTTGGTGGATAGTACCCCCGTAATACAACATGGGGATTAGCACCGAACAGCATTATAAGTATGGATAACTTTTGGTAGGGCAAACGCACGTTAACAATATATGAATGAGTATTTGATCTAACGGACTTTGGGGCACTTCTGTGTTAAGAAGTGCCAACTGCGAAAGTTCTGGACATTTCTTTGTTATATTAGTAATCAATGATTTAACTTGGGTATGGGAAACTCGTTTAGTTGAGTGTCCAGTCTGGCTGGAGCAGATCAGTGCAAGCGGGCTGTTACACTTACTTTGTACCGCGTCGCAGTAAACTGAAATTTATATTGTTGTCAGGAATGTAATTTTCAGATTACCGTCCATTCGCGCTTAGTATCATAAGATAAATCCATCTGAAAAATGTAAAAGGTTCAAGGTATCATTCTATCGGATAGGATTGTTTCCTTGAAATTTTTTATAGCGCTCTCACTCCTTGTTTTTTCTTTTTCCACTTACTCATCAGATCACCTTCGATTAGCCACTTACAACTCGAAGTTTTTATCTGCCTGCATGAACAAAGTTCGGGTCATCAACTATCAAGAAACAGTTCATAAACTCAATGCAGACATTATTGCCCTTCAAGAGGTAAGGGATCGCTACGCTGTAGAGCGCTTTTTCCCATCTGATCAATGGAACATTATCATCGACGATGAAAGTACAGATGACTTGAACTTAGCTTTTGTGATTCGCAAAGGCCTAGATTTCCGATTGGCTTCAGGCAACATCTTAAATGCAGACGAAAATATTGATTTTGCTTTTCCAAAATCAAATAGCCATTTTATTGATGAGCGAAGGGTATTAACGCTCTATGTGACCTATAAAAACAAGGAAATCCTCTTTCTTAATCATCATGCTAAGTCTCGCTATAACGGACGCTCTATTACTGATGAGCAGCGAACTCAAGCTGCCTTAGACCTTATAGACTACATCACCACCAGCTCTACCCCATACATAGCCTTGCTCGGAGATTTTAACGACACACCAGACGACCGCTCCTTAAATACCTTGGAAATCGGCCTTTTATCCACTCTTCATTTGGAAAATAACAAAGGGAGTTTTCTTGTTAACTTGACCGAGCCTTTGATTGAGCAGGACGCGGTCTCTTATGGATTGAAAAGCAACGACGTCACGGACTCCATTGTAAAAAGAATTAATCCCTCTATTACGGGTTCACGCCAAAAGAACCTAGAGGACTTTGATACTGATCTTGCAATGGACAAAGCGCTCTACGATCAAATTCTCTTAAGCGCTTCCTTATATGATTTCCTTGGCGGACAACTACAAGCGAAAGCCTTTGACTGGCCCATAGGTATTCAAGGCAATGACGACACTAGAGCTTCCGATTATATTCCCATTTACGTCGATTTTTCTTGTCTAGATTGCGAGAAACCCACACTAAAAATCAAATCCTTGCTCCCTAACCCTGCAGGTAGCGATACAGGGAAAGAGACTGTCACGATTCACAACATAGGTCCAGATTTTCAAGGAACGATCATTTTGCAAGATCGCTCTCTCGCTCACGAAGTGATGGATATCAACATTAAGAAAGACCAGATACTCACCCATACCATCTCATCGGGTGTCACGCTCAACAACACTGGCGATACGATTCGAATCTTAAACAGATACGAAGAGCTTATCGACGAAGTGACTTATACAAAATCTCAAGAACAAACGGAAATTTACTTTTAAGGAATGATATGAAGTTGAAACCTCTCTTCTCCGTTGGGGTTCTTTTCGCGATAACGCTATCGGGTTATACCCAAGCATCAAACGAATGGAATACCACACAAGTCTATAACTCTGGTGACTTAGTCACTTGGAAAGGGAAAGCATATCTCTCGTCTCATTGGACACAGGGCGTGGAGCCGCTAGAGAATGACATTAACTGGGATGGCTGGATTTTCGTTGATGAAAACAACCTAAAAACGTGGACTCCTCAAAACGCATTCCTCGGTGGAGATCTGGTAAAAATCGATAGCCAATACTATATGGCTAATTGGTGGAACCAAAACGAGTATCCAGAAACATCATCGTCTTGGCGCCACTTAAAAAACTTCGAGTTCAATGGCGATACATCACCAGATAAACCCGTCGATAATGATTCTGTTGAAGGTTTAGATACTGACAATAATGGTGTCAGAGACGACTATGAAGTGACCATCAGAAATCTTTACAGCAGCGAAGAGTTGTTGAATGTTGCTCTTTCTGCAAGCCAAGAGTGGAAAAAACTCATCAAACTAGGGTTAGACGAATCTATTCCTGTAACAAAAGAAGAAGCCTCACAGATCTTCGTTAATTTGATCTCCGCATCACGTTGTTTCACTGAAATCAGAAAAGCAGATCCGAATTTCAAAAGTCCAACTCAGTTTTATTTTAATACGTTCGAGCGGGCGATGAAAAAGAGGGAAGCAGAAGACAGATTGTATCGGACACTTCAAGGAGATCTGTCTCTCATCAACCCACCTCAATCTCCATGCAATAACTTGACTTTGGTAACTCAAAATGAAAACTAAAATCATGGCAACAGCTCTCACGTTGATCGTAGCCTCAAATGCTTACGCCTATACCTGGTGCGAAAATAGTATCGATAAGTTGCAGCTTTTTTACGTTAACGGCATGTACACCACAGCCATTGGTTACGCAAATAACCTAGATGCTCTGGATGATTTTCAAGACGGTTACCTCAATCACTTTCGTAAAAATGGTGAGGTCAAAGGTGCCTATAACCAGTATGAAGGCCACATCAAACAGCTTTATCAAGTGGCAAGACAAAAGTATCAAGATTTAGACAGACACAGTCCTGAGTATATTGTGTTGACATCCATTCTTGGTGGTTTTATTTACGAGCTGTCGTCAGATCAATTCAGTACTATTACCCCATTTTTAATTGATCTTATGAGTTTTCTTCCAGACCATGAAATCGAATCAGAGGTGGATTTCCAATACGCCATGAATGGGTTACGAATCGCATTGAACAGCTGTGCGAGAACTGTGTTGATTGGTCATTCACAGGGCAACTTCTATGCGAATGCCTTAGTAAATGAAATGACAAACACTTATACATATGAAAATGGAGCGAACTTAAAGGACTACCCTATGCTCGGCATGATGGGGATCGCTAGCCCCGCAAGCTCAGTAGGGGGGGAGTTTGGAAGTAATAATCCGAATCTTGTCGGGGTCCTAACCAATGACAATGACATTGTCATGGACGCAGTTAGGCAACTGTTAGGTGCTGTGCCAGCTAATTACAAAGCCGTTGAGAATTTATTGGATGCGACTGGACATGGTCTTATGGCGTCATATTTACACTCTCATGGTCAAGCATCCGTGATTGCCGATAACATCAGTAGAATAACGAGAAACCTTGTTCCTTTTCCAATTTTTGACCAACACCCTTCCAGCTCCTCCGCGATCTCACATATCGGGTATTCTGAAGTGAGCAAGATCTTGGACATTCGATTTAGAGATGGTGGTGGATACCGATATGACAATGTCCCGTTGCCCTTATGGAATAGCTTTTATGATTCGACATCTCACGGCTCTTATTTCAACAAAAATATCCGAGGAAAATACACGTTCACACAATTAGAACCATAATAGGTTATGATTATTAGATAGGACTCTCTTTATCAAATTTCTAATAGGCATTTCAGCGTTCTAGGGCAGGGTAGCCGCACGTGTGTTTGATATTTGATCTAATAGAGTGACTTTCTTTTCAGCGGTTCGATAAAAAAGGTCTCGGTGTTCAAATATCACACAGGGCTTGCTTAAGATTTGCACTCAAGCTGAGTAAATAATGTTCATGAGTTCGCCCTGGTTGTATCCACATAAAGGTAATAAATATACTATACGAATAATGTCTCACCGATGGTGGTGTGTTTATCTGTATCGCCACCATCGAACGAAAATACATGTTGCTATTAGTTTCCTTGCTTTGCATGCTATGCCCTCATCTAATACGCCTAAATATGAGTTTCTATTTGACCTACGCTATGTTGAAATTTCATTGATTCGGGGTCGAGGTATGTGAACATCCTTGTGCTATTGCGGTTAAACATAACTCCGTAAACGTCTTTCCTTTAAATGCAAATCAGCTTGGTATACCTACATTTAGGAACAGCTATTTAGTCATTGGCCTCCTGCGGCGTTAGCCGCTCGCAATCAGCACTGCGTTCGCAGCGCATCAATCGATGTTTGTTTAATATCCTATGCCCGAGGTCATTGAAGTCTCTAGCTGTTAGATGAAATTAGGATCATGCTACGAATAATGAACATTACACTGGCGCACCAAAAGAACTAGTATTTTCCGTGAATTAGCCATCACAATCTGGTATCTGAGTCTATACCTCTAAAGTCACTGTTAATGCGCTTAGTTATTTGCTTCGTCCTATATGAGATGTTAGATATAACCACATCACTCATACGCAAGTTGGTACAGAAAGTTGAAAACTTGTCAGATACGCTCATTTACACCTCAATAGCTAGTTGAAATACCTACGTTTTATTTGGGGGCATTTAGAGCGAACACAAGGTATATGTCAGAAATATTTAACTTTTTCGAAAAGCTATGGGGTCAGGTCTTGCCTCTTGCCATCCATTACTTTTTGTATCTCAAAACTAGAAAATTGTCTGAAATAACAATTCGAGCCGTAGCTCACTTTGGGGCAAAAACGCGTCAGCTAAACGCATTGGGACAATGGCGTGGCAACATCAAACCAGTTGGCTCAAAGGTGGGTAGATTTCAGACATTATGTGTATAATATCCGCAAGCTAAGCTTCATCGTACTTACCCGAATCTAATTCAGTGAAAAACTCATCGCCTTCCATTAAGTCATCTTCTTTGATATCCAAAAATCGAGAGCAAACTAACCTCATTTTCTCTTCTTCCGTAAGAGAATCGTTTTGCTCTAGCCCTAACTCACCTGATGCTACATTTGCAATTTCATCAGCGTGTACAGTAGAAGGGGTCATTCCCTCAAGAAGTTCTTTCTTTGATGGTCGCATTTTACTCATTTTTCACTTCTCGGCACATGATGACATTAGATAATGTATAACATGGTGAGTTACCAGACAAACACCGTAAACCAACAGACAGCAAGGTTTGAGGCAAAGGTGATTTAGGCAACTAAGAAGGTTCCCTTCCGAGTTATCAGTATGATTTGAGGCACCCAAAGATTAACATTTGCATAGGTGCTGAAACCCCCATATGTTACTGATACTTATTACTATAATTCATACACGAAGGGAAACGAATGAAAGCTCGAATCGGAATTGTGTCAGAAGACACCATTCGTAAATATATGATTAATGTCGTTACTGGATCAGTTCAGCCGAGCGAAGATATCCCAAAACTCTGGTTCACATCATTGGATGAGGTTTCAAAGGTTCTCAGCAGGGAAAACATTGAACTGATGCTTCTAATAGCAAAGGAACAGCCACACAATCTTACGGAACTAGCTAACATAAGTAAAATTGATATCTGTGAACTATCAAATACAATCAACGTCCTTTCATCTAAAGGCTTTGTACGCATCGAAAAGCAAGGAACAGCTTCGCGACCAATTGCTCTATTCTCCGATTTTGAGATTGTCTTCGGACAAGAACTAGAGAATGAACTGCAAGGTAATCGATAGATAACTCCATTCAATCGAACTCATTACATAGCATATGCGTATTTCTACCGACGCGTTTTAAGTCTCGAATCGCCGCCGATTTCCTTGCGATTCTTAATGGTCTATCGTAAAGAATCGTATTGTTCAGGATGTCAATGTCACTACGTTCAGTATGTGTAAACTCGATAACACCATATGGCGTTTTAAAAGTCCCTTTTCTTCCCGTCGTCATCACTGTCAAACGATCAATTGGGATTTGAGAAATGGCACCATACTCTGAAAGAGCGGATTCAAGTGAGATGTAGTTATATTCACCACGTCTAAGGCTTTTCGCAACATATTCAATGGTATAGCCGCCTTTATGACGACTTAAAGCAAAAACATAAACCCCTCTGCATGCTCGCTCTAGCACGCCAAACTTGATCAAACGCGGTAAGCTCTGCTTAAAAGCTTCGGCACTGTCATCAAAAAACACTCGCCGTAGATTACTTTTGGTATAGACATAAATTCCCTGCCAATCGAACTTGTACAATCTTTGTAAGGCGGTCTTAATGTCCATGCTAGCGATCCAATTAAATCAACATTAAAGATAACAATAGCATACCTTATTGTTCACTTAATAGCTTATTGAGAGAATCACTTTTCTCTCCCCTTTGTGAAAGCTGCTGCTCAAGCTTTTGGTTTCTGGTGTTCAGATCGGTTATCGTCTCTTGAGACTGACGTAAACTGTTTTCCAATAATTTATTGTTAACTGAAAGCTCTTGATGTTCAGATTGCAGCTTTTGAAGAAATACATCCGATTTCTCTAGTGCTGATTGTGTTGATTTGAGTTCAGCCAATACTTCGTTCATCTTCTGAACAGTTTGTTCATGGCATTCTATCTGTTCGGATAGTTTCAACTCATAGCTCTTTGCTTCATTGCGTGAGTAGTCAAGCTGTACCGCTTGGGCAGAAAAACCTTTCTCAATTTTTGCCAAGCTAGCCTTTAGCTCATTGATGGTCTCTTGATGACTGTCTAGCTTCTCCGTTGTATGTTTGAGAGAGTTTGTAAGCTGGTTGTTCGTCTTGATTAGATCAGATTGCTGAAGTCTAGACTCCATAAGCAATTCGTCTAAGTGTTCAATTTTTTCTTCGAGTGATTCATTCAGTTCAATTTGCTTTAAGAGTCGCTCTTCCATTTCAGAACATGTATTTTCTGCCATGGCTTGAGCTTTGATTGCTAAGTCAGTTTTGGTATCGAATTCGTGAATACGAGCACTCATCAAGTTTTCATAATGTTGATGAACTTGGCAATTTAAGGATGTGGTAATGCGCTGAATTATTTTGCAAATTTCTTGCTCAGACTGGGCTAGTAGATTTTGAACCTCAATGGGTAATTCATAAGACGCGATTACAGGGTTTTCAGTAATAGCAGTATTTTGCTCTTTACGCGCCGTATCAATTTCTCCAGAGTCGATTAGTCGTTCCAAATCTCGCTTGATAGTTGATAATTTTCCGCGCCCCAACTGTTCTTTGATACGCCAAGTAGATATTTCATCTCCTTGACTTAAAATTTCTTGTACTATTTGAATAAGATCTTGATCTGTATAAGATTTAGGCCTAGCCATTATCATCACCATTATTATTGTTATTATCAAGGTTTGTTAAGTTACTAACTAACTAACTAACTAACTTTACTTATCGAGCTGCTGTGTTTCACGATCAGCCATTTTGTTTGGTTCCAAATCGACGGATTTCAACAATATTTTGGCTCTTGTTTGTATGTGTGGCGGGAGCATGAGCATTTCTTTCATTGTCGTATCTAAAAAGGATTCCACCATCTTCTGCTGCCCTGATTGCTGAGCTTTCAACCCAAGGAAGACTTGCTGACAAAAACGGCTGAGAGGTTCAATTAGTCCTTCTTTCAACGAGTCTAAAACTCGTTCAAGTTTGCGTCTCTCAGTTCGAAGTTCAGTTATGGTTTTCTGCTGAATCGTTAACTCTTGGTCATTTTGCTCTTTTTGATCTTCTTGCATCATCAATTCGCCTAGCGCGATGCTTTGCTGCATGACGGTTTCGTCCAATAACTGTTTTTGTATTTGTGTCTGCTGCTCAAGCTCAGCCAGTTTGGCTTGTTGAGCTTCAATTAAGCGGTTCTGAAAATTGTAGGTTCTTTCTTCTTTAGGGAGTTTTGACTCTCTATTCATCTGCTTTCTTTGTTCAGAGCGGCGCTCACTTTCAGGAGCTAACTCCGCATGAAGACCTTTAGCATGAAGCAAGTGCTTGTTGGCAAAGTCGAAAACTAATCGTTGAAAGTACTCACCAAATAGCTTGTTTTGAAGTCGGCTTAGCTTACCTTTTTTATTAAAAGCTAATTCTATTTTTGTCTCTGGATGTTGCAGTTGGATATATTTATTTACGACAGAAACCTGAGCTTTAAGTAAATCAAATTCATCTGTTATTGAGTTTCGTCCTGACAAAAAATAGTGCGAGTGTGCTCCAGTATCTTCATCTACCGATCTTTCATCGTCGTGTGCGACAACAAAAAGAATCGGATATTCTGGAAAATGATGCTGCAAGAAAAACTCAGTAAAGTGAATGTACTCTTCAGTGGTTATTAATTTATTGCTCACATTCCATTGAGCTGGAATTTTAAATATACCCTCCTGTACATAAAGACTATTAGCATGTGGAAATGAAACCAGCTGATTATGTGCGTTAAGATATTTTTCTAGCATCTTGATACGCTGTGCTTTATATGTCATCTGAAGAAGCTCAAATCGCGAAATTTTGCTGTATGAGCAACGACCTTTTGTATTGAGAATGTCATTTAAAAACTCAGCAACGTCATCATTCCCAGCTTTTAGCAAGGACGCTATTGCTTTCTTTATTTTATGTTTATAGCTGGAGCGTTGACTTTGTAACTTCTTATGCATATGAAGTTTAGGAGTGGGTGCTACTTGATATAGTAAGTCCCATTTTTCTTCATGTCCCCACTTGTCTAAATAGGACACTTTCCCGTTTATGTATATTTTGTTACAGGCTAATAACTCAGGTAACCACTGTATAGATGATTTGGTTTCTAAAGGGACAAATATGTCCCCCTTGGTGACCTGATGAGTGATCCGAAGTGAATGCCTTAATGATGCCTCACAAGCTCTTCGGTCATCTTTTCTTGATGTAAAGTTTACCCTGCTATGATAAAGATGGGTTGTCTTCATACTCGACCTCCACAAGGTCGAGTAGATAACTGTAATCTAAAGCCAACTGGTTGTACTTGCATTACACTTTTTATTTTAGTCATTAGTTACTCTCCAATTGGTTGTTCAGTAACTGATGTTTTTTCGATAGATCCAATGCAACCTTAGAAGGCAGTTTTATGTCACCGTCTGATATGAGTAACCCAAAAGAGTCTTGTAAATGCCGAGCAGCTTGTAATGAACAATCAAAAGAGTCTTCACGGATCCACTTTCCGTAGTGACGATCAATCATTTTAGTATCACTATGTCCCATCTGTTGGGCTAACCACTCTTTGTTGATGCCAGCTGTTAGGCATTGAGATGCAAATGTGTGACGTAGTTGGCCGACTCCGCGATGTCTCACACCAGCAGCAATGAGATAGTTTTTGAAAAAACGCTCAGTGAACTCTTTAGCATCTGTGAACGGTTGATTCGTTTTAGTATTCACGAAGATGAAGTTAAGAGATTCTTGTTTTAATGTTTTATTATCGCGTTGCAAAACATTGACGGTTTTACTTCGACGTTTCCCCGTCAGTTTTAGCTGCGATCTCAAAATAGAAATAGCAAGCGGGTTTAGATCGACATCACGTACCGAATCTGTCGTTTTCGGGCATTTATAAACATCAAGGACACAAGCGCGACGGACATAAAGTTTTTTGTTTTCCCAATCGATATCGTCCCAGCACAAGGCGACGAGTTCGCTAATACGGAGGCCAGTCAGAATATCCAGTGCTGTTGCATTTTTTATCTGTGGGCAAACATCGTTACAATTCGATAGTCGAGCGATTTCTATCTTGGTGAAGGGATCGGGTTCTGTTTTTTCTACCAATAAGTTCTTTATGTTTTCCGTGGGATTATGATCGATGATCTGATCCGCTAAACCCGTTGAGAATACAAATCGTAAAATAGTTAAGTGCTCATTAATGGTTTTATTTTTTAAGTGTGAATGCCATCCTGCAATCGTCATTCGAAGAGTACTATGCTTGATTGAACGTAAGTCTTCTTCACCAAAAATTTTACGTAATCTGTTGATCCGAGGTTGTTCCCCATTTTTTGTAGATTTAACTTTGCGATACTCACCGTCCGCAATAAAAATGTCTAGATAGTGACTGAAGCTTTGAGTGCTGCTCATTGTTTTTACTGTCATAATTATTTCTCTTTTTCGATTTTTGATTGATTCGAAATGGAAATTACGACCAAGATAAAACCTTGTCAAGAATGCAACTCTCTGAAAAATAACAATAAATTATTTACTCTGCCCTTGTTTATATATAATAAAAGACGAGCGATGTTAAATTTAAGATAATTTATCAAGCGGATAAGGAGAGGGCGTTTGTGGATTTTCGGAAGAGAAATTTTTTTCGTAAAAATGAACTGTTTGAACAAATTTTAACCAACCTGGCTAAAGTAACTCGCAAGATCTGCTCACTAGAACGCAGAGAACCGAAGTAAGGTAACCCCCCAAAATTCACATCATGCTTGATTATTTTCATTAAATTTCACCCGCACCATTGTATTGCTGCAATAAAAACCAGATTGGTTGGGTTTTGACGTCAAAGTTTTATTTGCATCATACAATTACTGTAAAAATGCGTTGCATAGAAAAAGTATGGTGCGACAATGTGGGGAAGAAATGACAAATGAGGCACAACCCAATGGTTGTAAGCAATGACCAGTCAGCGTCTTCTGAACAAGAGCGAACAGTAACAATCGCACTTGCAGAATGCGTCACAATACAAGCTGGCTACCCATTTCGAGGGGCGATAAGAGATATCCCAAGTGGAAGCGTTAGAGCGGTTCAGGCGAAAGATATTTCACCGTTAGGTGAGCTACAAACCAATGATTTGATCGTGACTGACCTAACAGGTAAGCGTGATGCGGATTGGTTACAGCAAGGTGATATCTTGTTTAGTGCGAAAGGCAGCAAGCACCTTGCGTGTTATGTGCATGAAGCATTAGAAATGACCACCTGTGCGCCAAGTCTGTTTTTGCTCAGAGTAAAACCTGAGTGGGAGGATAAAGTGAACCCTCAGTTCCTCACTTGGCAACTTAACCAGTTACCAGCTCAAACCTACTTTAAGCGTAGTGCGGAAGGCAGCTTCCAGATCAGCATTCGTAAGCCAGTGCTTGCAGCAACGCCAATCGCACTGCCAATGCTTTGCAAACAAAACACCATTGCCAAGCTCTATGAAGCCAGCATCAAAGAAAATGCCTTACTTCATAAGCTTATAAACAACCGTCAGCAGCAACTCAATGCTATTGCTAACGACTTACTGAATAATTCAAACCAATAAAGGCTAGGAAAAATGCCAAATTCTCCAATCAACCAAGATCCTCTTTACCAAGAACAAGTCAACAAAGCCGTCTGGTCTGCGTGCGATACGTTCCGTGGCACAGTAGACCCATCCATCTACAAAGACTTCATCTTGACCATGCTGTTCTTAAAATACATCTCAGATGTACGCCAAGACAAAGTGGAAGAACTTACTAAACAGTTCGGTGACAACAAAGAGATGGTTGAAGCCATGCTTGCCAGCCAATCATTTAAAATTCCAACAGGTTCAACCTTCTGGGACTTGTATGAAGCCCGCTTTGAAGCTGGTAACGGGACTCGTATTGACCAAGCTCTGCACGCGATTGAAGAAGCCAACGGCACCAAACTAAAAGGCGTGTTCCAAGACATCAGTTTTAACACCGATAAACTGGGTGATGAGAAGCAAAAGAACGACATTCTTCGCCACCTATTGGAAGACTTTGGTAAGCCAACTCTAAACTTACGTCCTAGCCGTGTTGGTTCGCTGGATGTGATTGGCAACGCTTACGAATATCTGATCAAACACTTTGCCGCAGGTAGCGGAAAATCGGCAGGTGAATTCTATACCCCGCCAGAGGTATCGGATCTGCTTTCTATCATCCTAGAGCCACAACAAGGCGACAGCATTTGCGACCCTGCGTGTGGCTCAGGCTCACTGTTGATGAAGTGTGGTAAGCAAGTTCAAAAGAACTTTGGCGGCTCTAAGCAGTATGCCCTGTTTGGTCAAGAAGCGATTGGCTCTACATGGTCATTGGCGAAAATGAACATGTTCCTGCACGGTGAAGACAACCACCGCATTGAATGGGGCGACACCATTCGCAACCCTAAGCTTCAAGACTCTAACGGTGGCTTACTGCACTTTGACGTAGTAACCGCAAACCCGCCGTTCTCGCTAGATAAATGGGGACATGAAGACGCAGAAAGCGATCACTTTGGTCGTTTCCGCCGTGGCGTGCCACCAAAAACCAAAGGTGATTACGCATTCATCTCGCACATGATTGAAACCCTAAAACCAGAGACAGGTCGCATGGGCGTGGTTGTGCCTCACGGCGTACTATTCCGTGCATCTTCTGAGGGTAAAATCCGTCAACAACTGATTGAAGAAAACCTATTGGATGCGGTGATCGGTTTACCTGAAAAACTGTTCTTCGGTACAGGTATTCCTGCGGCAATCTTGATCTTCAAGAAGAAGAAAGACACCAACGATGTGATGTTCATTGATGCTTCGCGCGAGTTTAAGTCAGGAAAAAACCAGAACGTTCTTACAGCAGAAAACATCGACAAGATCGTGAAAACGTACCGCAGCGGCGACAACGTGGACAAGTATGCGTATGTGGCAACCCTCGATGAGATCCGAGATAACGACTACAACCTCAATATTCCTCGTTACGTGGATACGTTTGAAGAAGAAGCGGAAATCGATTTGATGGCAGTGCGCAGTGAGCGTTTGGCACTGCAAACTGAGCTAGCCGATCTAGAAACGGAAATGGCAGGCTATCTAGAGGAGTTGGGTTATGGTGCCTAATGGTTGGGAGGTTAAATCACTATCAAGCATTACTAAGTGGTCATCTGGCGGAACCCCCTCAAAAAATAATCCAGATTATTGGAATGGTGAAATCCCTTGGATTAGTGCAGCTTCAATGCGAGGGCATTATTTCGAAAAATCAGAGCTAAGAATAACTGATTTGGCTGTCGGCAACGGTGCAAAAATGGCACCTAAAGATAGTTTATTGCTACTTGTTAGAGGCAGTATGCTTTGGAATAAAATTCCTGTAGGCATCACTGCAAAAAAAGTGTCGTTTAATCAAGATGTAAAGTGTCTTGTTCCTCATGCAGATGAACTGACTACAGAATTTTTGCTGTATTGGTTTTTAACCTATGAACATCGTTTGATGAACATGGTTACAGGTACAGGAATTGGCGCTGGCAAACTAGATACTTCAGATCTGCAAAGCTTAGACGTATTTCTCCCACCACTCCCAGAACAACGCAAAATCGCTCAAATCCTCTCGACATGGGATCGCGGTATTGCAACGACTGAAAAGCTGATTGATGCCAGCAAGCAGCAGAAAAAAGCCTTAATGCAGCAGTTGTTGACGGGCAAAAAGCGTTTGATTGATCCTGAAACAGGTAAAGCGTTTGAGGGGGATTGGGAAGAGGTTAAGTTGGGTGATATTAGCTACGTCACAACGGGCAACTCCAACAGGGAAGACTCTTCATTAGATGCCGAATATACGTTTTTTGATCGCTCTGAAGATATAAGGAAGAGCAGTAGATACCTTTTTGATTCAGAAGCAGTAATTGTTGCTGGCGAAGGACAAGATTTCATACCAAAGTATTTCAAAGGAAAATTTGACCTACACCAGAGAACCTACGCGATAATGAATTTCGAAAAATCAGTAGGTAAGTTTTTGTATTATTACATAGGTTTTACTCGTCACTACTTCTTGTCTCAAGCGGTTGGGTCAACAGTAAAATCTCTACGGTTACCTATGTTTCAAAAAATGCCTATTCAACTGCCTAGCAAAGATGAACAACAAAAAATTGCCTCAGTCCTCACTGCTGCCGATAAAGATATCGAATTGTTAGAAGCCAAGCTTGCGCACTTTAAGCAAGAGAAAAAGGCGTTGATGCAGCAGTTGTTGACGGGTAAGCGTCGCGTGAAAGTAAACGAGGTAGCCTAATGACTAAGCCCTTACCAATCCATAATGAACTGTTAGATTCCATTCGTGCCTTACTGGTTGATGGACGCAAACAAGTTGCCGCTGCCGTTAACACCGCCATGGTGCAAACCTACTGGCACATCGGGCGCTTAATTGTTGAAGATGAACAGCAAGGCGAGACACGCGCAGAATATGGCAAGCACGTGTTGAAAAGCCTTTCTGTATCGTTAACAGAAGAATTTGGTAAGGGTTTTGATGCTCGTAACCTACGCAATATGCGCCAGTTTTATCTGGTTTTCCCAATTTGGAACGCAGTGCGTACCGAATTAAGCTGGACGCACTATCGCACCCTAACTCGCATTGAAAACGAATCTGCTCGCCATTGGTATATCAACGAAGCCATCGAGCAAAATTGGTCAGCACGAGCATTAGAACGTCAAATCGGCGCGTTATACTACGAACGACTACTGTCAACACAAGCCAAACAACAAGATCTGCAACCCGTTATCGATGAAGCCAATCACAACACTTCCGCTCTGGCATTAACAGCAAAAGATTATCTGCGTGATCCTTACATCTTTGACTTTTTAGGGTTACCGAGCGTGTCATTACAAGAAAGTGAACTTGAACAAGCTCTGATTGATAACTTACAAAAATTCCTACTTGAGCTTGGTAAAGGCTTTGCGTTTGTTGAGCGTCAACAGCGTATTGTCACAGAGGATGGCGACTTTTTTATAGACTTGGTGTTTTACAACTTCCACCTTAAATGCTTCCTGCTTATCGATCTTAAAATGCATAAACTCAGCCATCAAGATGTCGGGCAAATGGATATGTACGTTCGCATGTATGAAGAGAAGAAACGCCGTAGTGACGATAACCCGACCATCGGCTTAATTCTGTGTACCGACAACAACCGCACGGTTGCCAAGTATTCGGTGCTTAATGACAGTGAGCAACTGTTTGCCTCGAAATACATGTTAGCACTGCCAAGCGAAGAAGAACTGCGTCATCAATTAGAAAAAGAACGTCAACACTTATTGGCGCAACAAGGACACATTGATAATGACTAACCCTCATTTACCGAATTTCAAAGAAGAACAAAGCGCAAAAATCCCAGCGTTAACGTTGCTCACTAACCTTGGCTACCAATTTATTCCGCCAAGTGAATGCATGGTGATGCGTGGTAACAAAACCACGGTGATTTTGCCGCAGGTTTTGCGCAAAGTATTGAGCTTTATAACCTTTTCTTTCATGAACAAAGAGCGCCATTTATCGCAAGCTGCCATTGATAAAATCGTGCAAGAGCTGGCTAACCCTGCGATGAATGAAGGGCTAAAAGCCGCCAATGAAAAGCTTTATAACGCCTTAACTTACGGCATTAGTGTCACTGAGTTTGTTGATGGTAAAAAAGCCAACCCAACCATTCAAATCATTGATTGGGACACGCCTGAAAACAACCAATTCCATTTCACCGAAGAGATGGAAGTTGATAACGCCCGTGGTACAGGTAAACGCATTCCTGATGTGGTCTGCTTCGTTAATGGCTTGCCTTGGGTCGTGATAGAGGCAAAACGCCCTGATAGCAGCATCAATGGCAAACCCACCATCACCGAAGGTATTTCGCAAAACATCCGTAACCAAAAAGTGGATGAAATTCCGCATCTGTTCGCTTATAGCCAGCTGTTGTTGTCCATCAATGGGCATGATGGCTTATACGGTACGTGCGGCACACCTGAGAAATTCTGGGCAAAATGGAAAGAAGAAGAAATTAGTGAAAGCACCTTTGAGCGCCTTAAGAACACCTCACTGAATGACGCGCAACTGAATGCGATTTTCAGCCATCGCACGCCAGCAATCAAAGATGAATATCTATCACTGATTGCAGGCGGTGATTTGGTGGTGACAGACCAAGATCGATTATTAGTATCCTTACTGCGCCATGACCGCCTATTAGAGCTAACCCGTTTATTTACCCTGTTTGATAAAAAAGCAGGCAAGATTGTTGCGCGTTATCAGCAAGTTTTTGGTATCAAAGCCTTGGTGGAGCGCATCACTTCTTTTGATGAGAAGGGAGCACGTAACGGCGGTGTGATCTGGCATACCACAGGGTCAGGTAAGTCTTTCACTATGGTATTTTTGTCAAAAGCACTGATTTGGCTAAAAGAGTTAGCGAAATGCCGCGTTGTGGTTGTTACCGACCGTGTGGATTTAGAAGATCAGCTTGCTCGCACCTTTGCCTCTGGCGGCGCACTGTCAGATAAAGACAAAAAAGGGGCGATGGCAACCACAGGCAAACGCCTTGCTGAGCAAATAGGTAAAGGCAATGAGCGTATCATCTTCTCAATCATCAACAAGTTTGGTACGGCGATTAACCTACCAGAATGCTACAACGATAGCCCAGACATTATCGTATTAGTGGATGAGGGGCACCGCAGTCAAAACGGTGAAAACAACATTCGAATGCAGCAAGCCTTGCCAAAAGCGGCTTACATCGGTTTCACTGGTACGCCTCTGCTGCAAGACGATAAAACCGAGAACAAGTTCGGTAAAATCATTCACTCTTACACCATGCTGCAAGCCGTTGAAGATGGCACCGTTACGCCGCTGTTGTATGAAGAGCGTATTCCTGATCTGAGCACCAACGACAAAGCGATTGATGCATGGTTTGACCGTATCACCGATACCCTATCGGAAAAGCAACGCGCTGACTTAAAGCGCAAGTTCGCACAAAAAGGTCAAATCTACCAAACCGAAGGGCGATTAGAGCTAATTGCGCACGATATTTCTGATCACTTCCAAAACTTCAAGCAGCAAGGTTTGAAAGGACAACTGGCCTGTGATTCTAAAGCCTCTGCGATCCGCTATAAAAAGCTGCTAGATCAAATCGGTAAAGTCACTTCCGTTGTTGCGATGTCGCCACCTGATACCCGCGAGGGGCACGATAATGTTGATAATGAAAGTACCGATCTGGTGCAAAATTGGTGGAAAGAAAACGTCGCACAGAAAGGCTGGAGCGATGAAAAAGCCTACACCAAGCACATCATCCAAGAATTTGAAAAGGATGAAGGTCCCGACATTATGATCGTGGTCGATAAGCTGTTAACGGGCTTTGATGAGCCTAAAAACACGGTGCTCTATATCGACAAGCCTTTAAAACAGCACAACCTTATTCAAGCCATTGCACGGGTTAACCGCCTACACAGCAAAAAGCAGTTCGGTTATTTGATTGATTATCGTGGCATTCTCAAAGAGCTGGACATCACCATTGAGAAGTACCAAGACTTGGCTGAACGTACCCAAGGCGGCTTTGATATCGATGATCTCAAAGGTTTATATAACCGCATGGATACCGAGTACAAGAAGTTGCCAGGTTTGTATGATGACCTTTGGGCAATTTTTTCTGGTGTGAAGAATAAGCAAGATGGACAAGCACTTCGTCAGGCTTTGGCACCTAAAATTGATACCATTGATGGTCAGCTAACTGATACCAACTTAAAGCTGCGTAATGATTTTTATGATGCGCTGACCGCGTTTGCTAACTGCTTAAAAGTAGCACTTCAATCAGCGACGTACTTTGAAGATAAGAGCTTCGACAATAAGCGAGATTTATACAAGAGCACGCTGAAATCCATGAGCCAACTGCGCCAGCAAGTTCGTGCTGATGCAGAGGAAACCGTGGACTACGACGAGTATTCGGAAAATATTCGCGCCATGTTAGACAAGCACATTGCAGGTGTGTCGATTGAAGAGCCAGAAGGCGCTTATCTGGTTGGCAACATGGGGAAAGATGCTAAACCAGAGCAAATGACTGATGATGAGGCCAAAAACAAAAAGGATGTCATCACAGGTCGTGTAACCAAGATGATTGAGCAAGATTTGGCGGATGATCCGTATGCCCAAGAGTATTTCTCAAACTTGTTAAAGCAGGCTATTGAGAAAACTAAGGAGATGTTTGATAGCCCCGTTAAACAGTATCTTCTATTTGCGGATTTCGAGCAGCAGGTCAGAGACCGCGATGTGGCAGGATTACCAACGGATCGCTTTGCAGAGCTTGATCCTAAAATCAAACGCCATGTTCAAGCCTACTATGGTCTGTTCCTAAAAGTGCTAGGCGAACCATCACCACTAACGGAAAACCAATGTTTTCAGTATGCGTTAGACATTGATGGCATTGTGCGTAAAGCGGTTGCTGAGTTTTCAATTAACCCATCGGAGATTGAAAACCAAATTCGTTTAGGGCTGCTGCCACTTCTGTTTAATGATGTTGGTATAGACAAAGCGCAAGCCATTATTGCGGATGTCATTCAGATCACCCGTCTTGGCTTATCAGGTAACGGTGTATCAGGTCGCAGGGCATGACTTCTGTTAATCATAAAGAAGGCAATATCGAGGAATATAGCTTCATCTATGGTGATGAAGCTGTTACCTACGAGGTGATCCGCAAAGCATTTGCTGAAGGCAAGAAAAAGAAAATCACCATCCGAGTGCATCCAGATTGCTGTGTCGCTGTTACTGCGCCTCAAGATGCTGAAAAATCGGCAATCCATGAGGCGGTCATGCAACGCGCTCAATGGATTTGGAATGCACTGGTTGAGTTCCGATCTCACTTAGAATATGTGCAAACCAAACACTACGTGAGTGGTGAGATGCAATTCTATCTAGGCCGTCGCTATGTGTTAAAGGTGGTTGAAGACCAAGATGCCATTTCCAACGTGAAGATGGAACGAGGCAAGCTGTTAGTCACGCTCAACCGCTTCAATGAAGATAAACCAAAGCTCGTCAAAGCACTCGTATCTGGTTGGTATGGCGTTCGTGCAGAGCGCATATTCCATGAACGATTAGCTGAGCTTCTGCCGCAGGCAACGTGGGTAGAGGGCATTCCTTCATTTCGCATTATGCCGATGCAAAAACAATGGGGAAGCTGCTCTGCCAAAGGCACCTTGATGCTCAACCCTCATCTGATCAAAGCGCCTAAAGAGTGCATTGATTACGTGATCCTACATGAGCTTTGCCACATCGCGGAATACAACCACAGCGAGCGTTTCTGGCGCTTATTAACTAGCGTAATGCCGAACTGGAAAGAAGTAAAAAGCAAGCTAGATGGTATGGCGGAATTGTATTTGAATGAATAAGGATTACTAAATGAGATGCCCGACTTGTGAAAAACATATTGGCTGGGATTGGCTAGAAGATGAATGCATTGAGCCAAACGAAGCCTTTAATTGCCCACATTGCGATGAAATCTTGCGCTACGAAGTGGATGAAGGCACGTATCTTGGTGCTCAGCATGTAACGATTGAAGTTATAGATGATTAATATGAAGAAAGCAGCAAAACTATCTGATTGCCGTACTTATCGTTATGAACTTGTTTATCAGACAAGAAGTTGTAGAAGATGAAGCCCAAAATGTAATCTTTGTAGTCGTTGGCTTCAATTTTAGAATGCATCTGGTTCGCCGATTCCCAAATTTTGGCGGCAAGCTGTTGTTTATTTGTATCTTACTCTAAATGGTTGTTATCAGTGACTTCGCAATTCGTTTAAATGAAGCAAAGCACGTATCAAAATCGTGTGGTTGTGGGTTAAATACCATTGGTTTTACAAAGTCATCAAAACGTTGTCGAAAGAGGGGATTACTCTCTAATTCTTGTAACCCGAGATTCAATTCTTTGACAGGATCTGCGACAAACTCGGCATGTTGGTTGCCAAAACGTTGGATATCTTCTTTTAATACCGTGTGAAAAAGTGGTGCGAGTGTTTCACTAGTAGTTTTTTCATCGTCAATTTTGTTAGTTAAGTACTCTGTTACCTACGACTAATTTGCGATTAAATTGCTTTGGGTTCCATGAGTACTGGATGGATGAAGGGATTTGAGTACTCTGACCTGAAAGGCTTTGCCAAGATAGGCTATCCATTTCAAAATCTACGCCTTTCATCTTCAAAATTTCACGCATCAGTGCATCAGTACCGCCAGGGTGTGTGGGCATAGGCTTACCCGTTAGGCTGTTGAGTTTGGCTTTGGTATACAGGCCGTAGCCAATCTTAATCAAATCACCTTGTTTCACTAGTTGTCTTAGCGCTCGTCCAACCTGGTCGTAGCTTGCTACATCATCAAAGTCTTTACGTTCAAAGACGTAACGTCTAGAGCGTTTTATCTTTTGATAAATACATTCAACGGCTGTCATTTGAACCAACTTACCATGTTGCCAATAGGAATAAATACGGCATTTCAACAAGAAGAAATACGGCATAAAAATAAAGGAGATCAGATTTAACTATTTGTATTTTAATTATTTATTGTAAGATCGTAAATTATCACCTTGCTCGAAATGGTTCATGCCACCTTGTTTAGGTTCTGAACGGCTAGATTCTGTATTATTTTTAAATAGGCGGCAGAAGCCGCCATGTCTCGATGTTACTACTCTTGTCTATTCAGCTCTTTTGCAATGACTTTAAGTACTTCCGCCGTGATATTCGCTGCTTTCGCTCTGGTAACGATTTTAATATTGTCACCATATTGAACCCAAGCATCTCCATCGTTCACAATTCTAACCATGGCAAAAGTATCTATAGTAAGTGTCTTGTCTATTAGTTGATTATCATCCATAGCAACTCGCTACATCAAATTGACGAAAACTGAGAATGGTACTTGAATTCCATTCGTTTGAAGTCGCATTCCATGCTGTTCAAGAAAGTGCATTAGGAACAGAAGCTTATCCTCACGTTCTTGTTCATCATCTTGCAATTCATAACCCAATATTAGTTTTAGCTGGCTAAATGACTCTATAGTGGAATAAATTGAATAGACACTGTCTAGCTCATCAAAAATCGTTCTAGAGGGGTTACGTTTTAAGGACAACTTAAGGCGATAAACTCGGCGGATATGTTCGATGTTTATTCCACAACTGACTAGATGCGTAAAATCATATTCTTGAGTGAAATCTGCATGTTCCAACGCTTCTGTCACGGCTTGAAGCTCAAAATTAGCTAGTTTACGCATCGCTCACCTCCAGACATGGGAATTTGTTAACAGCATCATGTAGTTGCTGAATTTGAGCTTGTTTTCCATAGCGACCATACGTGATGTTAGGGTGAGCATGACCAACGATCTCCGCAACGACATGCTCAGGTGTATCAGCAATCTTTAACTCATCGATAAAAGTGTGTCGGAATGAGTAAGACGTTGGTCGAGCATTCGGCTTCATTCCAATTGCTGTTTGTAGTTTTCCTAAGTTAGTGCGGTATCGAAATGACCAATCTTTATTCTCGCCATGTGGTTTATAGTTAAACAACTGTTTCTGCTTTTGCTCTCGGCGCTCTTGCACATACTCAAGAAACCCTTCTTTTATCAATTGATTGTGCAAGGGAACAATACGCGAAGCATTAGACGTTTTTAGCCGCTGATCCGCTTCGGAATCGGAAACCGTGATGCATGGGACGCCATCAATCATTTGGATATTAGGGGTTGCTAATTGACAAACCTCTGAAGGGCGGCATCCTTGGTAAATTTGCAGTTTAGTTGTCCATTGAAACTGAGCGTCTTTTTTACGAAATTCAGAGCTGGAGAATAGCCTTTTGATCTCTTTCAACTGCCAGCGGTCACGTTGCTGTGATGCTTTTGTACCACGACTCTTCGGTGCTTTTATGGCTTTGAAGACATTTTTATCAATGAGTTCGATCTGTTCGCAGTAATCAAAGAATTGTTTGTTAGCTGAAATGTATTCTTTTACCGTTTTGCAGCTTAATCTTTTTTCAATCAAGTGATCTCTGTAGGTGGTGGCAGCTTTGGCAGATAAGCTGACGTTTTGCTTGGTCAGATAATCCAAGAAATTAGTACAACGCTGATTCAACTGCGTAAGAGTCAATGGTGTGACTTGCTCCAGCCGTTTGCTATGAATAAAGTTGTTTAACTCAGTGATCAGTTCTTGTTTGCTAATCATACTGCTGTTTACAATTGTTTCAGGAGCAGGAGCAGGAGCAGGAGCAGGAGCAGTAGTAGACATTGCTCGGGTCTCAATACTCCTTGAGGTACTTTTTGACTGTGGGTTGTCTACATGCGGAAGATTCGAGCAGAACTGTTGGCGAATCTCCGCCACTTTTGTAGATAGGCTAATCTTAAAATCTGGATAAGGGATACTTTCTGCTAAAGCTTGTTCATGTAGAGTGTGGATTACGCCAGAAAGTTGCGAATTCCGCTTAGAAGCTAGCCTACGGTGTTTGGTCAGAAGTGAGAGACGAATCTCTCTTGGATAACTAAGAGAAGTCTGTAGTGCAACAGGAGTGGAAATACGTGTATAAAACACGTTATTGCTCAATTTAATCAAATACATATGTATCACCTATTTGTATTAGGTGACATTTGATCGTCTTAAAACGAGAAAAGCCCTTGATAAATCAAGGGCTTGAATGTGGCGGAGAGATAGGGATTTGAACCCTAGAACCGCTATTAACGGTTGCCGGTTTTCAAGACCGGTGCTTTCGACCACTCAGCCATCTCTCCGTGCGGCGCTAATAATAGTTTTTGGCTAGTGTCTTGTAAAGTAATAATTTATTAAGTCTGTTCTGTTTGGCCAATTGCTGTACAGGTGAAAGAGTTAGTACCAGCGCTGATGATTCTTATTGATATATTTTGATTTGATTTTTCAGGTAATTACTCTATTTATTATAAAGCCAATAAAATAGTGTTTTATTTTTATGTTTTTGAAAAATAACGCCTTATTGGTGTTGGGGGAACATGTGTACGCCCGAAAGTGTTTGCAGATAACTGTGAACTGCTTCAAAATTAGCAAATTCCATCATTTTAGATAATCATTGAGGTTTAGATGAAAGTCGAGAATCTTTTTAAGCATCGCGGTGATTCAATGAGTAAGTATCAATCTGAGTTTATGCATTGGGTGTCTCCAACAGTACGAGAGTACTGGGGGGAGTTTTTACATAGAACAAATAGCCGTCAGTTGTTTTCTTGGGTTAGAGATTTTCACCAACCAGTGGTCAATGAAGATATTCCCGTTGCTGAGCCTATTCAATTAAAGCCAGAAGCGCAGACGCTCTACAATCAACTGCAAGCTCAAATTGGCGATGTGATTCATATTGGTGATTGGATGACTGTTGATCAACAACGTATTAACCAGTTTGGTCAAGTCACCGAAGATATGCAATGGATTCACACTGATCCAGAAAAAGCAGAGGTAGATTCACCGTTCAAGACAACGATAGCGCACGGTTTTCTGACCTTGTCTTTACTGCCTAAGTTAACCGATAGCGTCGATCCGAGTAAGTTGATGTTTCCAACAGCAAAAATGGTAGTTAATGTTGGCCTTAACCAAGTTAGGTTTCCTTATCCGGTTAAGTCTGGTAACCGCGTTCGAGCGGTAAGTACTTTATTGAAAGTAACGCCGATTAAAAAAGGCTTAGAGATTGAACGAGAAATCAAAATCGAGATTGACGGTGTGCGTAGACCGGGTTGCGTTGTTACTTCCGTGATTCAACTGCACTTTTAATTTTGAATGAATTTAAAAAAGAGGAGAGCGTTATGCTCTAATGCCGTTCACTTAAGGTGAGCGGCATTGTATTTTCTAGGGTATCGGCTTGGCTTTTTCTTCACGACTCTAGGGAAGGAGCTTTCTCGCCTAGGTTCAAGTATTAAGCTCCCACTCATTG